>NZ_JBSGTX010000022.1:0-109080 GCF_053607625.1 Streptomyces sp. NPDC055103 | reverse complement strand
GTGTTGAACGACGGCAGGATCGCCGCCGAAGGCACCGCCGAGGAGCTCAAGCGCCTCGTCCCCGGCGGACACGTACGCCTCCGCTTCACCGACCCGGCCGCGTACCAGAGGGCCGCCGCCGCGCTCGGCACGGCCGCCAGGGACGACGAGTCGCTGTCCCTGCAGATCCCCAGCGACGGCACCCAGCGCGCACTGGGCTCCCTTCTCGGCCGGCTGGACTCCGCCGGCATCGAGGCGGACGAGCTGACCGTCCACACCCCCGACCTCGACGACGTGTTCTTCGCCCTCACCGCCGCCGCCACCGTCCCCCACCAGACCGAGGAGAACGTCCGATGAGCTCCCTCTCCCTCGCCGTGCGCGACTCGTCCACGATGCTGCGCCGCAACCTCCTGCACGCCAGGCGCTACCCGTCCCTCACCCTGAACCTGCTGCTCACGCCTGTCATGCTCCTGCTGCTCTTCGTCTACATCTTCGGCGACACGATGAGCGCGGGCATCGGCGGCGGCGACCGCTCCGACTACATCGCGTACCTCGTCCCGGGTCTGCTCCTGATGACCATCGGCAGTACGACCATCGGCACCGCGGTGTCCGTCTCCAACGACATGACCGAGGGGATCATCGCCCGCTTCCGCACCATGGCGATCCATCGCCCCTCGGTCCTCGTGGGACACGTCGTCGGCAGCGTCCTGCAGTGCGTGATGAGCGTGGTCCTGGTCGGCGCCGTCGCCGTCGCCATCGGCTTCCGGTCCACCGACGCGACCGCCCTGGAGTGGCTGGCCGCCTTCGGGCTGCTCGTCCTCTTCGCCACCGCCCTCACCTGGATCGCCGTCGGCATGGGCCTGATCAGCCCGAACGCCGAGGCCGCCAGCAACAACGCGATGCCCCTGATCTTCCTCCCGCTGATCTCCAGCACCTTCGTCCCCCTCGCTTCGATGCCCGGCTGGTTCCAGCCGATCGCCGAGTACCAGCCCTTCACCCCGGCCATCGAGACCCTCCGCGGCCTCCTCCTCGGCACCGAGATCGGCCACAACGGCTGGCTCGCGGTCGCCTGGTGCTCCGGCCTCACGGTCCTCGGCTACTTCTGGTCGACCTCGAAGTTCAACAGCGAGTCGAAGTAAGCGGCCGGTGTGACCGTGCGAGCCTCCCCGCCCCACCCGTTCCGCTCCAGGGCGGCGTACACCGACACCACGTCGGAGTGCGCCGCCCTCGGCGTTCCCGGCGTTCCCGGCGTCCCCGGTGTTTCCGGCGCGCTCGGTACCAGAGGCCGCGGACCGAAGACCATGGACCGAGGAGCGTGGACCGAAGACCGAGGACCGAAGACCGAGGGACGTGACAGGGGTCATCCGGCGATTGACCTCTTACTCTGGGGGGATGAGCGCCCTCGAACCCCGCGACGCCGACGCCGACGTCGATGTCGTCACCGCCCCCGGCCCCGGACCCCGTGCCGCACACGACGACACCAAGGGGTCCGTCCTCGACGGCGACCACCGGGCGCTCAGTATCGGCATCGTCTCCGTCGTCCTGCTCATCGCCTTCGAGGCGACCGCCGTCGGCACCGCGATGCCCGTCGCCGCCCGCGAGCTGAACGGCGTCTCCGTCTACGCCTTCGCCTTCTCCGCGTACTTCACCACCAGCCTCTTCGGCATGGTCCTGGCCGGCCAGTGGTCCGACCGGCGCGGGCCGCTCGGCTCCCTCGCCACCGGAATGACCGCATTCGCCGCCGGACTGCTCCTCTCCGGCACCGCCGCCTCCATGTGGATGTTCATCCTCGGCAGAGCCGTGCAGGGCCTGGGCGGCGGCCTCGTCATCGTCGCGCTGTACGTGGTGGTCAGCCGGGCGTACGCGGAACACCTCAGGCCCGCGATCATGGCCGCGTTCGCCGCGAGCTGGGTCGTCCCCTCCGTCGTCGGACCGCTCGCCGCCGGAACGATCACCGAGCACCTCGGCTGGCGCTGGGTCTTCGTCGGCATCCCCGTCCTCGTCGTCCTCCCGCTCGCCCTCGCCCTCCCCGCGATACGCAGGACCGCGTCGGGCCCCGCCGACCCGACCGTGCCCGTCGCCCCCTGGGACCGGCGGCAGATCGGACTGGCTCTCGCCATCTCGGCCGGCGCGGGGCTGCTCCAGTACGCGGGGCAGGAGCTGCGCTGGCTCTCCCTGCTCCCGGCCGCCGCCGGCGTCGCGCTCCTCGTGCCCGCCGTACGCGGGCTGCTGCCGGGCGGCACCGTCCGGGCGGCGCGCGGCCTGCCCTCGGTCGTCCTGCTGCGCGGCATCGCCGCCGGGTCCTTCATCGCGGCCGAGTCCTTCGTCCCGCTGATGCTGGTCACCCAGCGCGGTCTGAGCGTGACCCTGGCCGGGCTCTCCCTCGCCGTCGGCGGCCTGACCTGGGCGCTCGGCTCGTGGATCCAGTCCCGGCCGTGGACGGAGCCGTACCGCGAACGCCTGGTCGTCCTCGGGATGGTCCTCGTCGCCCTCGCGATCGCGGCCGCGCCGAGCGTGCTGGTCACGGCGGTGCCGGTGTGGGTGGTCGCGGTGGCCTGGGCCTTCGGCTGTCTGGGCATGGGCGCGGTGATCGCCTCGACGAGCGTGCTCCTCATGAAGCTCTCGGCCCCGGAGGAGGCGGGCGCGAACTCGGCGGCCCTCCAGATCTCGGACGGCCTCTCGAACGTCCTGCTCCTCGCGGTGGGCGGCGCGGCCTTCGCGGCCCTCGGCGGCGGCGCGGTGGGCCACGCGGTGAGCTCCCACGCGGCCACGGGCTCCCACCCGGGGGCCTTCGCCGCGGTCTTCCTGCCGATGGCGGGGGTGGCGGCGGTGGGGGCGTGGGTCGCTACGCGGCTGGAGACGGATACGGCGCGAGGGTGATTACGGTGGTACCGGAATGACCCCATGGTGGTACCGTTCTGGTATGGCTATGAACCTGCGTCTCCGCGACGACCAGACCGAAGCCCTCAAGCTCCGCGCCGACCAGGAGGGCACCAGCATGCACGCCATACTGCTGCGGGCTGTCGACGACTACCTGGCGCGTACCGCGCAGGAGGCGATCGTGCGCAAGACGGCCATGGAGCAGGCGACCAAGTGGCATGAGCTGATGGAGCGGCTCAAGTGACCTGCGTCTATCTCTCGGCCGAGGACGTCCTGGTCATCGCCGAGCACGCGGTCGACGATCAGAAGATCGTCGTCCGTGACGCCGGACTGCTCGACTCGGCGGTGCACCGCCCCTCGGCCGCGATGTTCGGTGAGGAGGCCTACCCGGACATCGTCGACAAGGCCGCCGCGCTACTCCAGTCCCTCGCGATCAACCGCCCCTTCGTCGACGGGAACAAGCGCACGGCCTGGCTGTCCTGCGTCACCTTCCTCGCCATGAACGGCGTCCAGCTGCGGCCGGACATCGACGCCGCGGAGCGCCTGGTCATCGCCGTGGCGACCGGGGAGACCGACGAGGTCGCGGAGATCGCACGCGGGCTCCGCGAGTTGGTCGTCGCCGACGTGAGCTGAATCGCAACCGCGCCTTCCCCACCCCGTTTCATACGAGGTTCCGACCGGGCCGCCGGTAAGGTGGCCCGGTTGTCATATCTGGACGAGCGTCGAACCCGGAGATCGTGACTACTACCACCACCTCCTCCCACCACCTCTCTCCCGCCTTCCCCGGACGGGCCCCTTGGGGTACCGCCGGCAAGCTGCGTGCCTGGCAGCAGGGCGCCATGGACAGGTACCTCCAGGAGCAGCCCCGAGACTTCCTCGCCGTCGCCACCCCCGGCGCCGGCAAGACGACCTTCGCCCTGACCCTCGCGTCCTGGCTGCTGCACCACCACGTGGTGCAGCAGATCACCGTCGTCGCGCCCACCGAGCACCTCAAGAAACAGTGGGCCGCCGCCGCCGCGCGGATAGGGATCAAGCTCGACCCGGACTACAGCGCCGGGCCGCTCAGCAAGGAGTACGACGGGGTCGCCATCACCTACGCCGGCGTCGGAGTCCGGCCCATGCTCCACCGCAACCGCTGCGAGCAGCGCAAGACCCTCGTCATCCTCGACGAGATCCACCACGCCGGAGACTCCAAGTCCTGGGGCGAGGCCTGCCTGGAAGCCTTCGAGCCCGCCACGCGGCGCCTCGCGCTCACCGGCACCCCGTTCCGCTCCGACACCAACCCCATCCCCTTCGTCACGTACGAGGAGGGGAATGACGGGATCCGCCGGTCCTCCGCGGACTACACCTACGGCTACGGCAACGCCCTCGGCGACGGCGTCGTCCGGCCCGTCATCTTCCTCTCCTACAGCGGCAACATGCGCTGGCGCACCAAGGCCGGCGACGAGATCGCCGCCCGGCTAGGCGAGCCGATGACCAAGGACGCCGTCTCGCAGGCCTGGCGCACCGCACTCGACGCCAAGGGCGACTGGATGCCGAACGTCCTCCGGGCCGCCGACCAGCGCCTCACCGAGGTCCGGAAGTCGATCCCCGACGCGGGCGGGCTGGTCATCGCCTCCGACCAGGACTCGGCCCGCTCGTACGCCAAGCTGATCCGCGAGATCACCGGCACCAAGGCCACCGTCGTCCTCTCCGACGACACCGGCGCCTCGAACCGCATCGACGAGTTCAGCGAGAACACCGACCGCTGGATGGTCGCCGTCCGCATGGTGTCCGAGGGCGTCGACGTCCCCCGCCTCTCGGTTGGCGTGTACGCGACGACCATCTCGACCCCCCTCTTCTTCGCCCAGGCCGTCGGCCGCTTCGTGCGTTCACGCAGGCGCGGCGAGACCGCCTCCGTGTTCCTTCCGACGATCCCCAGCCTCCTCGGCTTCGCCAACGAGATGGAGGTCGAGCGCGACCACGTCCTCGACAAGCCGAAGAAGCAGGGCGAGGAGGACCCGTACGCCGAGTCCGAGAAGGAGCTCGCCGAGGCCGAGCGCCAGCAGGACGAGGACACCGGCGAGCAGGACATGCTGCCCTTCGAGGCGCTGGAGTCCGACGCTGTCTTCGACCGGGTGCTGTACAACAGCGCCGAGTTCGGCATGCAGGCCCACCCCGGCAGCGCCGAGGAGCAGGACTACCTCGGCATCCCCGGCCTCCTCGAACCCGACCAGGTCCAGCTGCTGCTGCAGAAGCGCCAGGCCCGGCAGATCGCGCACAGCCGCAAGAAGCCGGACGACGAGGCGGACCTCCTGGAGCTGCCCGCGGAGCGGCGCCCTGTCGTTTCCCACAAGGAGCTCCTGGAGCTGCGCAAGTCGCTCAACACGATGGTCGGCGCGTACGTCCACCAGACCGGCAAGCCCCACGGTGTGATCCACACCGAGCTGCGGCGGGTGTGCGGCGGACCGCCGAGCGCCGAGGCCACCGCCGGCCAGATCCGTGAGCGGATCAAGAAGGTCCAGGAGTGGGCCACCCGCATGCGGTGACCCCTCGGCGGCGAGTCGCCGCCGGACGTCGAAGAGGCCCGTACGAGTCTGCGCGTACGGGCCTCACGCGTCCCGCCGAGACGGAACACGGCCCGGAGGCAGGCCCCCACGGTCGGCCTCCGGGCACCTTCCAAGCTAGACACACGACAAAGCCGATCTTGTCAGCCAAAGTCCTTCGACCGGCCGACGAAAGTCCCGAACCGTCTCGTTCCGGGCCCCGACGCCCGGATTCTGGACGAGGTCTTCCGCTGAGCGGAGCGGGTCGCTACTGTCCCGGCTCAAAAGCAATCGCCCCGTGGCAGCGCCGCCGCGGAGCGCAGCCGGTGTACCCCTTCCTGCCGGCGGCCTCTGACGTGCGTCGCCGACGGGACCGGCGTCGCAATCCCGTGAGAGCCCGCCGCCACTCACTCCGAAGGAGAGGGCGTCGTGACCGCGGAAACCTCCCAGACGCTCGACCGGGGACTCAGAGTCCTCAAACTGCTCGCCGACACCGACCACGGCCTGACCGTCACCGAGTTGTCCAACAAACTCGGGGTCAACCGGACGGTGGTCTACCGCCTGCTGGCCACCCTCGAACAGCACGCCCTCGTCCGCCGCGACCTCGGCGGGCGCGCCCGCGTCGGCCTCGGTGTGCTCCGGCTCGGCCGTCAGGTGCACCCGCTGGTGCGCGAGGCCGCCCTGCCCGCGCTGCGCTCGCTCGCCGAGGACATAGGGGCCACGGCCCACCTGACGCTCGTCGACGGGGCGGAGGCGCTCGCCGTCGCGGTCGTCGAACCGACCTGGACCGACTACCACGTCGCCTACCGGGCCGGCTTCCGCCACCCGCTCGACCGGGGCGCGGCCGGCCGCGCGATCCTCGCCGCCCGCCAGGGCTCCCTGATCGAACCCGGCTTCACCCTCACCCACGGTGAGCTGGAGGCCGGCGCGAGCGGCGCCGCCGCGCCGCTGGTCGGCGTCACGGGCGTCGAGGGCAGCGTCGGCGTCGTGATGCTCGCGGACGCGGTACCGGAACGAGTGGGCCCGAGGGTCGTGGACGCGGCCCGCGAGGTCGCCGACGCGCTGCGGTAGGCGGCCCGTTGGGGCATCGCGCCGAACCGGGGGCGACTTCGACCTGTCAGGGGGGCCATGCCCGTGGGCCGGGCCGCCGTCTCAGGGGCGGTCGCCCGCGACGAGGCCGCCCAGCGGGGTCCGCTCGTGGTGGACCGACCTGCCCGTGCGGGTCGTCGTGATCAGACCCGCCGCGCGGAGCGCCTGGGCGTGGGCCGAGGCCGTCGCGTTGCTGACGCCCAGACGGCGGGCCAGGCCCGTCGTCGTCCTGGGCTCGTCCAGGGCGTGCAGCAGCTCCGCCCGGGTCCTGCCCAGGACCCCGGCGAGGGCCTCCTCGGGCGTGCCGCCGCCGTCCGGGGCCGGCGGCAGACCCCGGCCCGCCGGGTAGGCCAGGACCACCGGGCGCCCCGGCAGGTCCTGGACCAGCGGTCCGCCCCGCCAGTGGAAGGTCGGCAGCAGCACAAGCCCCCGTCCGCCGAGGCGGACATCGCGGCCGCCCGGGACACCAGAGACGCCCGGGACACCAGAGACGCCCGGGACGCCCGGGACGCCAGGGACGCCAGGGACACCAGAGACGCCCAGGACGCCAGGGACGCCAGGGACACCAGAGACGCCCAGGACGCCAGGGACGCCCGGGACACCAGGGACACCAGAGATGCCCGAGACGTCCGGGACACCAGAGACGCCCAGGACGCCAGGGACACCAGAGACCCGGACATCGCGGCCGCCCGGGACGCCGGGGCCGCCCGCGGCACCAGGCCGCCCCCGTCCCCACTCCCACACCCCGTCCCGCAGCCGTGAGCCCGGGGCCGCGGCCGTCAGGGCGGCGCCGAGGCCATGCTCCGCGGTCTCCAGGGCGTGCCGGGTGAACTCCGCCCGGTGCAGGTCCTGGACCTTCGCGCGCGGCCCCGTCCCGCCCAAGGATGCCGTGCATGACCGGCGGTCGGCGCCGTGCGGTGCGGGACGCGGTCCTTCTTCGGCCGCCACCTGCCGGCGCCCGCGCCCCCGGCCCGGGGGCGTACGCCTCCCAGTAGATTGGGGGCGTGCTCTCCAGCCTTCCTCGTCACCGCGCCCTCGCGCTCTGCGCCCTGCCCGTCGCCGCGCTCCTCGCCGTCGTCGGGCTCGCGCCGCTGCCGTACGCGATCGCGCAGCCCGGCACGACCGCCGACGTGCTCGGCGAGGACAAGGGGCGGGAGATCATCACCATCACCGGCGCCCCGGTCCGGCCGACCAAGGGGGAGCTGCGGATGACGACCATCCTCGCGACCGGGCCGTCCACCGAGGTCGACCTCGGGGACGTGGCCGACGCCTGGTTCCGGACCGACCGGGCCGTCCTGCCGCGCGAATCCGTCTACCCGTCGGGCAAGTCCGACGCCGAGATCGAGAAGCGCAACCTCGGCCAGATGAAGCAGTCCCAGGACGCGGCGGCCCTCGCCGCCCTCGGCTACCTCAAGCTCGATCCCGAGCAGGTGAAGGTGACCCTGCACCTCGCCGACGTCGGCGGGCCCAGCGCCGGGCTGCTCTTCTCCCTCGGCATCGTCGACAAGCTCGACGGCGACGGGGACGGCGGCGAGCTCACCGGCGGCCGGACCGTCGCCGGTACGGGGACGATCGAGGCGGACGGCACGGTCGGCGCCGTCGGCGGCGTCTCCCTGAAGACCCAGGCCGCCGCGCGTGACGGGGCCACCGTCTTCCTCGTACCGAAGGCGGAGTGCTCCGACGCCCAGGCTGAACAGCCGAAGGGCCTGCGGCTCGTCCCCGTCACCGCACTCAGCGACGCCGTGGCGTCCCTCCGGGCCCTGGAGCAGGGACAGGAGTCGAAGGTTCCGAGCTGCTGACGGGCCCGGAGCCGGCCGGCCCGTCGCTCGCCGGCCCGCCGTCGGACACCGGCGCCGGCGGTGCGGCGTTCATGCCCCGCCAGGCCGGGAACAGCATCGGGGCGAGCGTCGCGAGGAAGTAGAGCCCGCCGATCCCGAGCAGCGTCGACGTCAGCCCCACCCGCTCGACCAGGAGGCCGGCCGCCAGACCCCCGAGCGGGGTCGTGAGCAGCACCCCGGCCGTACTGGCGCCGACGACCCGGCTGCGCAGCGCGTCCGGCACCTGCTCGTACATGACCGTCGTCAGGATCGGGTTCAGGACGCCGACGCCGAAACCGGCCGCCGCCATCGTCACGAGCAGCGGCGCCGTGGTGTCGGTGAGCGCGGCCACCACGTACGGCGGGGCGCCGCCGACGAGGAACCCCGCGGTGAACACGGCCCGGCGGGGGAAGCGCTCCCCGATCGCGCCGTACAGCAGCGCCCCGGCGAGCGCGCAGCCGCCGAAGACCGAGACCAGCAGGCCCTGTGCGGCCGCCCCGCCCAGCTCCTCCCGGGCGTGGACCGGCAGCAGGACCGAACTCCAGCTCTGGGCCAGCCCGTTGGTGACCATCACCATGACCATGATCCCGAGCAGGAGCCGGGACCGGAACAGATAGGCGTACCCCTCGCGCAGGTCGGCCCGGTAGCGGGCGGGGGAGAGCCGGGGCCCGTCGCGCATCGGCTCCGCCGACGGCACCCCGCGCAGCCCCAGGGTCACGAGCAGCGCGGAGAGGCCGAAGGTGGCCGCGTCGAGGAGCAGGACCGTGTCGGCGCCCATGAAGGCGACGAGCAGTCCGGCGAGCGCGGCGCCCGCCATCCGCGCGCCGCGCGCCACGGCGTCGTACAGGCTCGCCACCCGGGGGAGCGCGGTCCCGGCGCGCTGCGCGAGGTCGGGTACGAGGACGTGCCGGGCCATCTCGCCGGGCGCGTGGCACAGGCCGTTGACCGCCATCAGCGCGCACAGCATCCAGAACTCGAGGACGCCGAGGCGGTGCAGCAGGGGGATCGTGGCGAGTGCGAGGCCGCAGACCAGGTCGGAGGCGATGCTGATCCGGCGGCGGCCCAGGCGGTCGATGACCGGGCCGCCGGCGAGTGTGGAGAGGAGGACGGGGAGGGCTGCGCAGAAGGCGACGAGCCCTGCCTTGCCGGGGCTTCCCGTGGTGTCGAGCGCGAACCACGGGACGCCGATGAGCGTGAGTGAATTGCCGGTGATCGAGATGGCGTTGGCGGTCAGGACGGTGGCGAGCGGGCCACGGGACCCCTGTGTCGCATCAGCTTCTTTTCCCCCCGGAACGGTCATGCGGCCAGGGTGATCGGGCGGTCCGCCGGCGTGGCCATGCGCAGCCCCAACTCGACGAGCATCCAGCCGAGTTGGACGCGGAGGGGCGGGGTGGGGGTGAGAGCGTGCGAGGCGGCTTGCGCCCGGGCCGAGGCGGCGGCCTCGTGGTGGAGTTCGGCGGCGTGCAACTGATGGATCTGGTGGTGAATATCGGCGTGCATGACTCCGTGATTCCTTCCGTCAGTCCTCTTGCTGGGGGAACGCGTGCAGGTGCACCCGTACGCGCTCGGCGCCCGGCGCGTCCGCGTCGGCGGTGTCGCGGTAGCTGTCGATCAATTCGTGGAGCTTCCCGCTCAGTTCGCGCAGCTTCTCGGCCGGCAGTCGCAGCGTGAAGTCGCTCATGTCCGAGGCGCCGTGCCACTCCTCGTCCCACTCGTGCCGCGTGCCGAGGTAGGTGTTCAGTTCCTGCGTGTGGATGGTCGCCAGCTCGTACAGGAAGACCTCAATGGCACCCTGCACCTCGGGGTCGGGGTTCTTGTGGAGCGTCTCGTCCAGGCGCGTTCCCTGCTGGGCCGCCTTCCACCACCTCTCCCGGCCCTTGCCGCGCGTCGGGTCGTCCTCGACGAACCCGACGGCCGCGAGCTGGCGCAGGTGGTAGCTGGTCGCGCCGCTGGACTCGCCGAGCCGCTCGGCCAGCTGGGAGGCGGTGGCGGGCCCGTGGCGACGCAGGGCGCGCAGCAGCTGGATGCGCAGGGGGTGGGCGAGCCCGCGCAGGGAGCGGGGGTCCAGGGTGCGGCTCAGGTGCTTCTCGGGCTCGGGCATGCCAGAAGCCTAGAGTTGCAAAGAAGTAGTTGCAAGGGGTTCTTTGCAACTACTTCTTTGCAGAGTTCTTTTTGCAGAGGTCTTTGTGCATGGGTCGATCCCTTGCGTGGGGTCGATCCCTTGCGTGGGGTCGATCCCTTGCGTGGGTCAATCCCTTGGAGGGACGCCCTACTCCGCCGCCGCCTGCTCCACCAGCGGGATGATCCGCAGCGGTACCGGGTTCTCCATGACGATCGCCGTCGACGCCCGTACGATCCCCTCGAAGCCGACCACCTTGTCGATCACCCGCTGGAGGTCGGCGTTCGAGCGGGCGACCAGCCGGCAGAGCATGTCGCCGTGGCCCGTCGTCGTGTGCAGTTCGAGCACCTCCGGCACCGTCGCCAGGTGCCCCCGCACGTCCGCCCCCTGGCCCTGCTTGATCTCCAGGGTCGCGAAGGCCGTCACCGGATAGCCCAGCGCCTCCGGGTCCACCTGCGGTCCGAAGCCGCGGATCACCCCGCTCGCCTGGAGCCGGTCGAGGCGCGCCTGCACCGTCCCGCGCGCCACCCCGAGGCGCCGGGAGGCCTCCAGGACCCCGATGCGCGGCTCGCGTGCGAGAAGCGTGATCAGCCGGCCGTCCAAATGATCGATCGCCACAGCGGTCTCCTCGTGGTCATGATGTACAAGTCGCACCGCCATCTTCGCCGCTCGCTGTGCAAGATGACCAGCGGATCAGCGAACTCTTGCGCACCTTGCCGAACGGCGGGACATTGCTGCCATGACTGAGACCCTCGATCACACCCCTTCCACCGCGCGTAAGGCCGATCCCTTCCCGGTCAAGGGAATGGACGCGGTCGTCTTCGCCGTCGGCAACGCCAAGCAGGCCGCGCACTTCTACTCCACGGCCTTCGGCATGAAGCTGGTCGCCTACTCCGGACCGGAGAGCGGCAGCCGCGAGACCGCCAGTTACGTCCTCACCAACGGCGCCGCCCGTTTCGTGTTCACCTCCGTCATCAAGGTCTCGACCGACCGGGGCCGCTTCCTCGCCGACCACGTCGCCGAGCACGGTGACGGCGTCGTCGACCTGGCCATCGAGGTGCCGGACGCGCGTGCCGCGTACGCCTACGCCGTCGAGCACGGCGCCACCGGCCTCACCGAGCCGCACGAGGTGAAGGACGAGAACGGCACCGTCGTCCTCGCCGCCATCGCCACCTACGGCAAGACCCGTCACACCCTCGTCGAGCGCTCCGGCTACGACGGCCCGTACCTGCCGGGCTTCGTCTCCGCGAACCCGATCGTCGAGCCGCCGGCCAAGCGCACCTTCCAGGCCATCGACCACTGCGTCGGCAACGTCGAGCTCGGCAAGATGAACGACTGGGTCGGCTTCTACAACAAGGTCATGGGCTTCACGAACATGAAGGAGTTCGTGGGCGACGACATCGCGACCGAGTACTCGGCGCTGATGTCGAAGGTCGTCGCGGACGGCACCCTCAAGGTGAAGTTCCCGATCAACGAGCCGGCGATCGCGAAGAAGAAGTCGCAGATCGACGAGTACCTGGAGTTCTACGGCGGCGCCGGCGTCCAGCACATCGCCCTCGCCACCAACGACATCGTCGCCACCGTGCGCGCGATGCGGGCCGCGGGCGTCGCCTTCCTCGACACCCCCGACTCGTACTACGACACCCTCGGCGAGTGGGCCGGCGAGACCCGCGTGCCCGTCGAGACCCTGCGCGAGCTGAAGATCCTCGTCGACCGCGACGAGGACGGCTACCTGCTGCAGATCTTCACCAAGCCGGTCCAGGACCGCCCGACCGTCTTCTTCGAGATGATCGAGCGCCACGGCTCCATGGGCTTCGGCAAGGGCAACTTCAAGGCCCTGTTCGAGGCGATCGAGCGCGAGCAGGAGAAGCGCGGCAACCTGTAGCCGAGGTCGCTCGGTGGCGTGGTGGCCTGGTCGACGGGCCGCCTAGTCGCCAGGAGAGGAGGGGGTCCAGTTCCGGGCCCCCTCCTCCCGTACGGCCTTCGCCGTCCCCTTCTCGGCCTTCTCCGGGCGCAGCTCCTTAGGGAGCTCGTCAGACGGCTCGCCCAGGGCCGCCACCGCCTCCGCCGCCTTCGGCGCGAGCAGCGGCGAGAAGCGGGGGTTGATCCGCAGCGCCTCCGCCAGATGGCGACGGGCCGGACCGGCCTGCTCCAGGGTCCTCTCGATCTCGCCCCGGTGGTACGTGAACAGCGCGCTCCGCAGCCCCTCGTCCGTGGCCCGCTTCGCGAACTCCAGCGCCTCCTTCGGCTCCCCGGCCCGGTACAGCGCCCACCCCAGCGCGTCCGCCACCGTCACCGAGCGGTGCCCGCGCGCCCACTCCGCCCGCAACCGCGTGACCGCCGCCGCCGGGTCGCCGTGGTCCGCGTCGAGCAGCCCCAGGGCCACCTCGCCCCGCACCCACGTACCCGTCCGCAGCCGCTCGTACAGCGCCCGCGCGTCCCCGTCCAGGCCCATCGCCTCGTACAGCTCACCGGCCTCCAGGACGTACTCCGGCAGCGGCAGCCGGGCCAGCGCCGCCCGCCAGTCGCGCAGCGCCTCGTCCGGGCGGTCCAGGGCCGCGAGCGCCCGCGCACGCCCCGCCAGCGACGGCCCGTGGTCCCGTACGAGCCGCAGCGCCGCGCCGTACCGGGCGAGGGCCTCCTCCGCCTCGCCCCGCTCCCACGCCAGGTCCCCGAGCCGCGCGAGCGACGCCGCCTTGTCCGCGTCCGTCTCCGCCAGCGCCGCCGCGTCGAGGGCCGCCGCGTCGGCGTCCTCGCGCCAGCCCCGGTCCCGGTACGTCTGGGCCGCACGCGCGCGCACCACCGTGCCGCCGTGCACTTCCGCCAGCTTCTCCGTCGCCTCCTGGGCGGCCCCGTACTCCCCGAGGCCGTTGTACGCGTCGATCAGGACCGGGTACGCGGGCCAGCGCCCCGGCTGCGCCTTCCGCACCCGCTCGCCCCACTCCTTGGCGGACCGCCAGTCGCCGCGCGCCCCCGCGAGCGCCCCGAGACCCAGCTGGGCGTCCACATTGCCCCGGGCGGCGGGCCGTTCGGCCAGCGAGCGCTTCAGCGCCCGCTCGGCCCTGGGGTAGTCCCGTACGTCTCCGAGCCGCGTCCCGCGCTCCGTGTACGCCGCGCCGAGCGCCGCCCAGCTCGCGTCGTCGTCGGGGTGGGCCCGCAGCCACTTCTCCCGGTCGGTGATCAGCGCGGCCAGATCCGGCAGCGCGGCCTGCGCGCCGGCGTGCGCCGCGATCGTCGCCCGCTCCGCGGGACCGGGCGCGGGAGGCGGCCCCTGGCCGACGAGCTCGGGGACGTACAGCAGGGCCGTCGCCGCGAGGACCGCGCCCACGCCCGCCGCCAGGACCGTCCTCGACACGTTCTGGGTCTTCATGGCGCTCACTGTGCGCCCGCCGGAGACGCATACGAAGCGTCCGTCCCGGCGGGTCGGCGACTGTTGGCTCGGTTGTCGGTCGTGGTTGGTCGGGGTGTCCCTCGATGGGGTGAACGGGGGTGGTTCCCGGGATCTTGCGCCGTGTGGCACGGATGATCGGTGGTGGCAGTGGGGTTCGATGCGACCAGGGGAGGGGCTGGGCAGCGGCGCGCAAGCGCGGCAGGAGTCTGGCGAACGCCCCCAGAGGCCGGTACCGGCTCACCGGTTCGGTCGCCCTCTCGCACCGGCGGGAGGAGTGGTCGGACCGGGCATTCGGCCAACACCGGCCCGCATCGCCAGGAACGGTTCACACCGATGGCCCCGGCTGCCACGCTGGGACCATGGACGATCTCCAGACGCCCCACACAGCCCTCCACGCGGCCCTGCGCGCCGGACTTCCCGCCGACGCCGTCCTGACCGACCCGGACGTCACCGTCTCCTACGTGCGCGACATGGCGAGCTTCTGCGCGGCCGGCACCCCCGCGGTCGTCGTGCTCCCGCGCACCGTCGAACAGGTCCAGCACGTCATGCGGACCGCGACCGAACTCCGTGTCCCCGTCGTACCCCAGGGAGCCCGCACGGGCCTGTCGGGCGGCGCCAACGCCTCCGACGGCTGCATCGTGCTCTCCCTGGTCAGGGCGCGCGGTTCACAGCTCGCCGTCCTGCGACTCGTCCGACGGCCACGGGTCGCGCAGCCACAGCTCGTCGGTGATCACGGTGGTCGCCAGGATCTCGGCGAGCCCCTCGTCCATGCCGAGCCGCTCGGACTCGGTGCCGGGCGGCACCGCGAGCAGGGTCCGCTCCAGCCAGGCGGACACCTGCGCGGAGGGCGCTTCCAGCAGGGCGTCGCCGTCGGGGGACGAGAGCGCCATCAGGACGACGCTGCGGCCCTCGACCTTCGTCGGCCAGATGCGGACGTCGCCGTGGCCGCAGGCCCGGAAGACGCCCTCGACGAGCAGCTCGCGCGCGAACGTCCAGTTGACCGGGTGGTCCGAGCCGACGTGGAAGGTGATGTGGACGGCGTACGGGTCGTCGGTGCGGTAGGCGAGCCGGGCGGGGACGGGAACGGCGCGCTCGGGGGAGAGCACCAGCTTGAGCTCCAGCTCGCGCTCGACGGTGGTGTTGTCGGTGTTCTGCATGGTCGTACGTCCTCTCGCTACGGGCCCCGGACGGGCCTTCACCAGGAGAGAGCGGGGTCCACGCCGTTCATTACGCGACTTCGGGAAGTTTTTCTCGGAAAGTTTCCGAGCGGCCGCCAGGCGGGGATGCGTCGGCCCGAACATCACCAGGAGTGACTGATTCCGGTCTCTGTCGCTCGAAGGCGGTCTTTCTCGTGGGCTCTTTCTTCCCTTGGGGACGTTCTTCGTTACTGTCCTCCTTGAGCGCGGCACGCCCGGGGGTGCGGCCGTGGGATCAAAGGCGTTGTGACTGAACGGAGTCGGGGCAGTGGCTACTCCTCCTGGAGGCGGCGGAGAGGTACCGCAGGCGGGGTACTACCCGGACCCGTCCATTCCCGGGTACATCCGGTACTGGAACGGGGGCGCCTGGGTGCCCGGCACGAGCCGGCCCGCCCCGGCGGACGGCGAGGGCACGCCGACCCCGCCCGCCGGAGCGATCCCCGCGGGTCCGATCCTGGCCTCCGGCCCGGCGCCGGCGCCGGTGGTCGCGCAGTACCCGGGAGCGGCGCAGAACCTCGCGCCGGCACAGAGCCAGGCACCCGTGCCGCACCCGACCCGGAGCCAGGACCCGAGCCAGGACCCCAGCCGGTTCCCCGGCGGCGGCCAGGGCCAGGGCGGTCAGGGCGGTCAGGGCCAGATCCAGGGTCAGGGTCAGGGCCAGAGCAGCCATGGCCAGAGCAGCCAGGGCCAGGGCCGGATCCAGGCCTCCCACAGTCCCGCTCTGGCCCCCGCACCCGTCCCCGCGGCCCTTCCCGCGGCCCCCGTGCCGGCGGTCGAGGAGACGGGGCCCGTCTTCTTCGACGACTTCACCGAGGAGCCGGTGACACCGGAGCCCTCCTCGGCCTGGCAGGCGACCACCTCCCTGCAGACCGGCTTCGGCGGCGACCGCGACCAGCGGGTCGCCTGGGGTACACCCCAGGAACAGCCCGAGGCCCAGGCCAAGGACCAGGCCAAGGCCCAGCCGCAGGCCCCCGCGGTCCCCGACCCGCGCACCCCGGCAGACTGGCCCGTCGCGGGCGCGAGCGAGCCGGCCGAGCCCCGCGCGGCCGCCCCGGCCCCCGCTCCCGCCCTGGCGGCGGACCCCCGGGCCACCGGGGGAGCCGCACGCCTCGGTGGAATGCCCGTCACCCGCGTTCCCACGCCCGCCCCCACACCTGCCCCCGCGCCCGCCCCGGTGCCGCAGCCGCAGCCGCGACCGGCCCCCGAGCCCGTGGCCCAGGCCCCCACGCCCGCCCCCACACCTGCCCCCGCGCCCGCCACCCCCTCCTGGGCACAGCAGCCGCACCCCCAGCCCCAGGAACCGCGTCAGCAACAGCAGCAACAGCAGCAACAGCAGGAACAGCAGGAACAGCAGGAACAGCAGCCCGTCCTGCCGTGGAAGCCGCCCGTCGAGGACGTGTTCCAGCAGGCGGCCCGCGCCCAGGCCTCCGCCCGCCCCGCAGGGCTCGGCAGGCGCCTGCTGGCCCGGCTGATCGACACCCTCGTCCTGGGCGCGCTCGTCGGCGCCGCGGGCTTCCCCTTCGTGACCGCCGCCCTCGACCACATCGACGGCAAGATCGAGGCGGCCAAGCAGTCCGGCACGACCGTCCAGGTCTGGCTCCTGGACTCGACGACCTCCGTGCAGTTCGGCATCGCGCTCGCCTCGCTGTTCGTCATCGGCGTCCTGTACGAGGCGCTGCCCACCGCCAAGTGGGGGCGCACCCTCGGCAAGAAGCTGTGCGGTCTCGAGGTGCGGGACATCGAGTCGCACCAGCCGCCGCGGTTCGGCGCCGCCCTGCGGCGATGGCTCGTCTACAGCGTCCTCGGGATCCTGGCCATCGGTGTCCTCAACGTCCTGTGGTGCCTCTTCGACCGGCCGTGGCGCCAGTGCTGGCACGACAAGGCGGCCCGTACCTTCGTCGCGCGGTAGCGGGCGGAGCAGGGCAGGAGCCCGTTCGGGGCGGTCCCCCGAACGGGCCACGATTCCTTGCGGGGTGGTCGCCCCCGGGATGCACTGCCCCCATGAGCACCGACCAGCCGCCGCCCGGCCAGCCGCCCGAGGAGGACCCCTTCCTCAAGGGGCCGCAGGGGCCCACACCGCCCTCCGGGGGCCAGCCACCGCCCAACGGAACACCCCCGCCAGGACCGCCCCCGTCGGGGCCTCCTGGCGGCCCCCCGCCCGGCAACCCCTACGGTCCCCCGCCCGGCTCCCCGTACGACAACATGCCGCCGCCCCCGCCTCCGTACGGGAGCGGTTACGGCGGTGGGTACGGCGGGACCGATCCGCTCTCCGGGATGCCGCCGCTCGCCGAGTCCGGCCGGCGCATCCTGGCCCGTCTGATCGACTGGGTGATCATCGCGGTGCCGCTGGCGATCATCGGCATCCCGTTCGACATCTACACGCGGGCGACCGAGGACGGCAACGACTTCGGCGACACGGTCAACAGCCTCAACGGCGGCAGTCAGCTGGTCTTCCAGCTCATCACGATCGTCGCGTACGTCGCCTACGACACGGTGATGACGGCCAGGAACGGCCAGACCATCGGCAAGAAGCTGATGAAGCTCCGGGTCGCGATGCTCAACGACGGCACGACGCCCCCGATGAGCCAGTCGCTGCTGCGGGCCGTCGTGCTGTGGCTGCCCGCGCTGATCTGCTGCGCCTGCCTGTGGCCGCTGCTCCTGCTGGTCCTCATCCTGGTCGACAAGCCGTACAAGCAGGGCCTGCACGACAAGGCGGCGAAGACGGTGGTCGTCACCGCCCAGTAGAAGTCGTACGGCAGGAAGCCGTCCGGTACGCGTACGGACGAAGTGTCACGAACCGATCCGGGTATCGGCCCCCGCGCCCACGCGCGCGGCCGGTATCCGGATCTCTTCGTTCCCGGGGGCCGAAGGGGCGGAAGGGGTCAAAGGGGTGGAGGGGGCGACCGGAACCGGCGCCGCCAAGTTCTTGACGGGCCTCGCCCTTACCGGCATCGTCACCGCCACGAGCACGCCGAGCAGCAGGCCCGCGGCGCAGATCACCGCGATGCCGAGGGGCGTCGTCGTACGGGAGAGCAACAGCAGGGCGACGGTCGCGAGGACGACGGTGGCCGAACCGTAGGCGAGCTGTGCGGCGTTCGGTCGCTGCATGACAGGTACCGCCCCCTCAGGACTTCGGTTCGACTCTATGACGGTGGATGCCCCGACGGAACCAGCGGTAAGCGTGACCTAACCCACCGTGCCGGTGCACAGGGGGCGCACGGAGTCACGCGACGCCCTGTCACCCGCCGCAATGCGCCCATGGGGTGACCGATTATCGGAAATCCACTCCCACATAGTGCAGTTGGTCTGTCCAAGTCAAGATCTGTCTTTTCTTGCGCCACTCCGGTCAAATGTCGTCACTTGTGACGCGCGACCCCGCCGGACGGACACCCCACCGTTTCGGTCCGAGGGCGGTGGTCGCCGGGGAGGAACACATCAAGTGACCAACAGACGACGGACGATCAGAGCGTCCGCAGTCGTCGTGGCGCTCGCGGCCACCGCCGCCACCGCCTCGACCTTCAGCACCGCCTGGGCCGTCAGCCACGGAAACGTGGAGCCGGCCGGCATCCAGACCGTCGACAAGACGACGGTCGACCACGACCTCGAAGGCCCGTTCAGCGAGCAGCAGGACCAGCAGCGCAAGGCTGCCCTGGAGCAGGTGCTCAACGGCGACGCCAAGGTCGAGAGCCGCAACGGCTCGAAGGTCGTCAAGCTCGGCAGCAAGAAGTACGTCGAGCTCGGCCGGGAGAAGACCGACAAGATCTTCACGATCCTCGTCGAGTTCGGCGACCAGGTGGACAACACCACCCTGGTCGACCGCAAGGACGACGACACCCCGGACCTGAAGCCGAAGTTCGGTGGCACGCCCGGGCCGCTGCACAACGCGATAGCCCAGCCGGACCGTGCGAACGACAACTCCACGGCCTGGCAGGCGGACTACAACCAGCAGCACTTCCAGGACCTGTACTTCGGCACCGGCAAGGACGCCAAGGGACAGCCCAAGCAGTCGCTGAAGACCTACTACGAGAAGACCTCGTCCGGCCGCTACTCGGTCGACGGCACGGTCTCCGACTGGGTCAAGGTCCCGTACAACGAGGCCCGTTACGGCTCGAACTACTGCGGCCAGACCAACTGCGCCAACGTCTGGGACACCGTCCGCGACGGTCTCAACGCCTGGGTCGCCGACCAGAAGGCCAAGGGCCAGACGGACGCCCAGATCAAGGCCCAGCTGGCCACGTACGACCAGTGGGACCGTTACGACTTCGACGGCGACGGCAACTTCAACGAGGCCGACGGCTACGTCGACCACTTCCAGATCGTCCACGCCGGCGAGGACGAGTCGGCCGGCGGCGGCGCCGAGGGCACCAACGCCCTGTGGGCCCACCGCTGGTACGCCTACGGCACCAACGCGGGCAAGACCGGCCCCGAGAACAACAAGGCCGGCGGCACCCCGATCGGTGACACCGGCATCTGGGTCGGCGACTACACGATGCAGCCGGAGAACGGCGGCCTCGGCGTCTTCGCGCACGAGTACGGCCACGACCTCGGTCTGCCGGACCACTACGACACCTCGGGCGGCGAGAACTCGACCGGGTTCTGGACCCTCATGTCGTCCGGTTCCTGGCTCGGCCAGGGCAAGGACGCCATCGGCGACCTGCCCGGCGACATGACCGCCTGGGACAAGCTCCAGCTCGGCTGGCTGAACTACGCCAAGGTCAACGACTGGCAGCGTGGCACCAAGACCACCCACAAGCTGGGCGTCTCGGAGTACAACACCAAGAACCCGCAGGCGCTCCTCGTCGAGCTGCCGAAGAAGCAGGTCACCACGGACATCGTCGCCCCCGCCGAGGGTGCGTCGCAGTGGTGGAGCAACATGGGTGACGACCTCAAGAACACCCTGACCCGCTCCGTCGACCTCACGGGCAAGACGTCCGCCTCCCTGGAGCTCCAGGGCTGGTACGACATCGAGGCCGAGTACGACTACCTCTACACCGAGGTGTCGACCGACGGCGGCGCCAACTGGACGGCCCTGGACGGCACCGCCGACGGCGTGGCCCTCCCGCGTGACGCGGCCGGCTCCCCGGCGCTGACCGACGTCTCCGGCGCGCACAAGAAGCTCGTCTACGGCCTCGACGCCTACGCGGGCAAGAAGTTCGACCTCCGCTTCCGCTACCAGACGGACGGCGGCGCCGGCGGCAAGGGCTTCACCGCCGACGCCATCACGCTGACCGCCGACGGTGCCCCCGTCTTCTCGGACGGCGCCGAGAACGGTGACAACGGCTGGGTCGCCAAGGGCTTCTCGCGTGTGGCCAAGGGCTTCACCAAGGAGTACGAGCAGTACTACATCGCGGAGAACCGCCAGTACGTCTCGTACGACTCGACCCTCAAGGTCGGCCCGTACAACTTCGGGTTCACGGGTGACAAGTCCGGCTGGGTCGAGCACTACCCGTACCAGAACGGTCTGCTCATCTGGAAGTGGGACCTGTCCCAGAAGGACAACAACACCTCGCAGCACCCGGGCGCCGGTCTGGTCCTTCCGATCGACGCGCACCCGAGCCCGCTGAAGTGGTCCGACGGCACGCTGATGCGCAACCGCGTCCAGTCGTACGACGCCCCCTTCAGCATCTCCCGCACGGACGGCTTCCAGCTGCACAAGGCGGGCGTGGGCACCTGGGTCCCGTCGCAGGCCGGTAACCCGGTCTTCGACGACCGCAAGGGCACCTACTGGTTCGCCGAGACCCCGCGTGCTGGTGTCCAGGTAACTGACACCAACACCAAGATCCAGGTCGTCAAGGAGCCGAAGGATGGCCAGACGATCACGGTTCAGGTCGGTCCCTCGACCAAGTAATCGGTAAAACTGCAGGTCAAAGCATGATCGGCCGTCGCCCTCTAGCGGGCGGCGGCCGATCGTGTTTAGGTGCGTCTGACGCGGTTCTTATTGACATCTGATCCACGGGGGAGTGGTTCCGCATGCCCAACGGAGGGTTCTGCAAGTTGCCGGGAGGCAGTGTGGTCGTCGCGATAGGGCTGCCCAGCCCGGCCCGCGACGGGGCCTCGGTCCGCTTCCTGGTCCACGCCGCCAACCGTGCCCGCGCCCTGACCCGGCTGCGGAACCTCGGCCTGCGCGCGGTCTACCTCCGCGGCAACTCCGAGCCGCCCACCCCGGACGAGATCACGGCCGTCCTGCACCACCCCGACGGCCTGCTCTGGAGATCCGCCCCGGGCGCCGCCCAGGAGCTCTGGCACCCGGTCCGCACGCTCCCGAAGGAGCCCGCGGCCTGATCCGGGCGGCTCACACCACCGGCTTGCCCGTCAGCTCCACGCCGGCCGCCCGGAGCTCCCGCAGGGCCGTCTCCGTCGTCGCCTTCGCGACCCCGGCCGTCAGGTCGAGCAGCACATGGGTCCGGAAGCCCTCCCGCGCCGCGTCCAGGGCGGTCGCCCGGACGCAGTGGTCGGTGGCGATGCCGACCACGTCGACCTCGGTGACGTCCCGCTCCCGCAGCCACCCCGCGAGCGTCCGCCCGTTCTCGTCGAGACCCTCGAAGCCGCTGTACGCCGCGTCGTAGGCGCCCTTGTCGAAGACGGAGTCGACCGCCCCGCTGGCGACGGCCGGCGCGAAGTTCGGGTGGAAGCCGACGCCCTCCGTACCGGCCACGCAGTGCACCGGCCAGGAGGTGACGTAGTCCGGCTCCTCGCCCTCCGGAGCGAAGTGCGCGCCCGGATCGACGTGGTGGTCACGGGTGGCCACCACGTACCGGTAGGAGGTGCCCGCCGTCTGGCCGACCAGGTCGGTGATGGCGGCGGCGACGTCCGCGCCGCCCGTCACCGCGAGGCTGCCGCCCTCGCAGAAGTCGTTCTGAACGTCCACAACGATCAATGCGCGGTGCATGGCGGGTGTCCTTAGCGCGTCGGATAGGGGTGGGATCGAGCCTAGAGACTCCGCCCCTCCTGCGGGAGGGGGGCGTCCCCGGCGCCTTTACACGTACTCCGTCGGCAGCACCGGCTCGCCGCGCGAGAGCTGGATGGCCGACATCGGCAGCCCGGAGCGGGCCTCGATGTGCCGGGACCTGGCCGCCTCCAGTGGCTCGCGGGCCACCACCTCGCCGCCCTTGACCAGCTCGACCAGGAGCTGGTGGCCGACGAGCTCCGGCGGGACCGGGCCCGTGCCCACGACCTCCGCCTCGGCGATGCCCGAGGCGTCGGGCCGCCGGGCGGCCCACTTGCGTCCGCCGACCGAGGCCTTGCCGCCCAGGGACTTCTTCGCGACCGGCACCAGCGGTGCCTTCGGGTCGGCCGAGCGGGCCCGGGCGACCAGCTTGTAGACCATGGAGCAGGTCGGGTGGCCGCTGCCGGTGACCAGCTGCGTGCCCACCCCGTACGCGTCGACCGGCGCCGCCGCGAGCGAGGCGATGGCGTACTCGTCGAGGTCCGAGGTGACGACGATCTTCGCGTCCCGCGCGCCCAGCTCGTCGAGCTGCGCCCGCACCCGGTGCGCGACGAGCAGCAGGTCGCCGGAGTCGATCCGGACGGCCCCGAGCTCCGGCCCCGCCACCTCCACGGCCGTCCGCACGGCCTCGGCCACGTCGTAGGTGTCGACGAGCAGGGTCGTACCCCGCCCGAGGGTCTCGACCTGGGCCTGGAAGGCGTCCCGCTCGCTGTCGTGGAGCAGGGTGAAGGCGTGGGCGGAGGTGCCGACGGTCGGGATGCCGTAGCGGAAGCCGGCCGCGAGGTCCGAGGTGGCCTCGAAGCCGCCGACGTACGCGGCGCGGGAGGCGGCGACGGCCGCCAGTTCGTGGGTGCGCCGGGCGCCCATCTCGATCAGGCGGCGCCCGCCGGCCGCGGCCGACATGCGGGAGGCGGCGGCCGCGATGGCCGAGTCGTGGTTGAGGATGGAGAGGATCACCGTCTCCAGGAGCACGCACTCGGCGAAGGAGCCCTCGACGCGCAGGACGGGCGAGCCGGGGAAGTACACCTCCCCCTCGGGGTAGCCCCAGATGTCTCCGGAGAAGCGGTAGCCGGCCAGCCAGGAGAGGGTCCGCTCGTCGACGATGCCGCGCTCGCGCAGGAAGCCGAGGACGGCGGGGTCGAAACGGAAGTTCTCGACGGCGTCCAGGACCCGGCCGACGCCCGCGAGGACGCCGTAGCGGCGCCCCTCGGGCAGCCGCCGGGTGAAGACCTCGAAGACCGAGTGCCGGTCGGCGGTGCCGGCCCTGAGGGCCGCCTGGAGCATGGTCAGCTCGTACTGGTCGGTGAAGAGCGCGGTCGACGGCACGTCCACCGGCAGCCCAAGGTCCGCAGCGTTCATGTCAGCGATGCTAGCGCAGAAATCGTCAGAGTGACGAATAGGGGGGCGGTGCGGGTGACCCGTTTGTGCGATGGGCCCCCGAGGGTGGCAGCATGGTGTGAGTGAGCGTCGCGCCTATTGAGATCGAACGTACGGAATCGGCCGAGGAGGTCTCCGCGGTCGTCGAACCCGACGTGCCCTGGGTGACCCTCGTGCACAACGATCCGGTCAACCTGATGAGCTATGTGACCTACGTCTTCCAGTCGTACTTCGGATACTCCAAGGGCAAGGCGCACAAACTGATGCTCGACGTGCACGAGAAGGGGAAGGCGGTCGTCTCCGCCGGTACCCGCGAGGAGATGGAGCGGGACGTGCAGGCGATGCACGGCTACGGACTCTGGGCGACCCTCTCCCAGGACCGCTTCTGATGGCCGCCCATTTCGAGAACCTGCCCGGCGGCGGTGCGGCCGTCGCCCTCGACGAGGTCGAGGTCTCCATCCTCCGCTCCCTCGCCGTCCAGCTCCTGGAGATGATCGGCCCCGGCGACGAGCCCGCCGCCGACGCCGACCCGCTGGCCGCGCTCTTCGCCGAGGGGCCGAGCGAGCCCCCGTCCGACCCCGCCCTCCGGCGCCTCTTCCCCGACGCGTACGGGGACGAGAGCGAGGAACTGCGGGCGTCGGCCGCCGACTTCCGCCGCTACACCGAGAACGACCTGCGGGCCCGCAAGCGCGAGGACGCCCTCGTGGTCGTGCGCGCCCTGGACTCGCTCTCCGGCGACTCGGTGGGCGAGGGCGGGGCCGTCCTGAAGCTCACCCCGGACGAGTCCCGGGCCTGGCTCGGCGCGCTCAACGACCTCCGGCTGACCATCGGGATCCGCCTGGAGGTCACGGACGACGACAGCGAGCAGCTGTACCGGCTGCCGGACTCCGACCCGCGCAAGCCGATGGTGATGGCGTATCTCTGGCTCGGCGCGCTCCAGGAGTCGCTCGTCGAGACCCTGATGCCGTAGGGGCGTCCCGCCTCCCGGCGACACCGCGCGGATGTGCGGTGTTCGCTCAGCGGACGCTCAAATCCGGATAACGAATACGTTATCCGAGCGTCAGTCTTTGCTCTGTTGAAGCCCTTTTGTCCGTCTTTTTGTGTGGTTTGCGCCGCATGCGCCCCCGTCGATCGCCCCGCACGCCGTGATAGATCTTCACGACCGCTCGGGGACGCCACCCATGTCCCCGAGGGCGCTTCGACCGGCTGACCGCCGGTGGCACTCCATTCCACATCCGGGGGGATCAGGACCTGATTCGCGGCCGACGCACTCGCAGTCGCGCGGATCAGCATGGAGAAAGGCGCACCACCATGACCTCAGTGCAGGTCGACAAGCAGCACGACGGCAATGAGGCCGAGGACTCCGCATCGGGCGAGGGTTACCACCGGGCACTCGGCGCCCGCCAGATCCAGATGATCGCGATCGGCGGTGCCATCGGCACCGGACTGTTCCTCGGTGCGGGCAAGGGCATCTCCATCGCGGGACCGAGCCTGATCCTCGCGTACGCCGTCGCGGGACTCGTCATCTTCTTCATCATGCGGGCGCTCGGCGAGCTCCTCATGTACCGCCCGGTGTCGGGCTCCTTCTCCGAGTACGCGCGCGAGTTCATCGGCCCCTTCGCGGGCTTCGCGACCGGCTGGACGTACTGGCTCTTCTGGGTCGTCACCGGCATCACCGAGGTCACCGCCGCCGCCACCTACATGACCTACTGGTGGGACATCCCGCAGTGGATCTCGGCGCTCGTC
This sequence comes from Streptomyces sp. NPDC055103, assembly GCF_053607625.1. Lineage (NCBI taxonomy): Bacteria > Bacillati > Actinomycetota > Actinomycetes > Kitasatosporales > Streptomycetaceae > Streptomyces > Streptomyces sp. NPDC055103. The sequence continues at coordinate 84,015 of NZ_JBSGTX010000022.1, read as the reverse complement.
TTCACCGTCATCCTCTACGGCGCCAACCTGATCTCCGTGAAGCTCTTCGGTGAGCTGGAGTTCTGGTTCTCCATGGTCAAGGTCACCGCGATCGTCGGCATGATCCTGATCTGCGCCGGCATCCTCACCCTCGGCTTCTCCGACGCCGGCGACACCGCCTCCGTCACCCACCTGTGGGACCTCGGCGGCTTCTTCGCCGGCGAGGACGGCATCTTCTCGACCCTGATGACCCTCCAGATGGTCATGTTCGCGTTCCTCGCGGTCGAGCTGGTCGGCGTCGCCGCAGGCGAGTCCAAGGACCCGAAGACGGTCCTGCCCAAGGCCATCAACACCGTGCCGTGGCGCATCGCCGTCTTCTACGTCGGCGCGCTGATCATGATCCTGTCGGTCGTCCCGTGGACCGAGTTCAAGCCGGGCGTCAGCCCCTTCGTCGCCGCCTTCGAGGAGATGGGCCTCGGTGTCGGCGCCGCCATCGTCAACTTCGTCGTGCTCACCGCGGCCCTCTCCTCCTGCAACTCGGGCATGTACTCCACCGGCCGCATGCTGCGCGACCTCGCGCTCAACGGCCAGGGCCCGAAGGCCTTCACCAAGCTGACCAGGTCCGGCACCCCGCTGATCGGCACCACCGTCTCGGCCGGGCTGATGATGGTCGGCGTCTGGATCAACTACCAGTGGCCCGGCGAGGCGTTCAACTACGTCGTCTCCTTCGCCACCATCTCCGGCATGTGGGCCTGGATCGTCATCCTCATCTGCCAGATCCGCTACCGCCTCAAGGCCGACCGGGGCGAGCTGCCGCAGTCGCCGTTCAAGGCGCCCGGCGGCATCTGGTTCAGCGTCTTCTCGCTCGCCTTCATCGCCATGGTCATCGTGACCATGGCCATGGACGAGGGCAACCGGGTCGCCCTGTACGGCGCACCGGTGTGGGGCCTGCTCCTCGCCGTCTCGTACCTGGTCCTGAAGTCCCGCAACCCCGAGGGCGCGGCCTTCGCCCAGCGCTCCTGACAGGCTCCTGTCCAGCATCCGGGCCGTTCCGTACCACTCCTCGGTACGGGACGGCCCGTCTGCTTATCCTGTCGGCATGCTGACCATCACCCGGGCCCTGTACGACCAGATCGTGGAGCACTCCCGCGCGGACCACCCCGACGAGGCCTGCGGCGTGGTCGCGGGCCCGGCCGGCAGCGGCCGCCCCGAGCGCTTCATCCCGATGCTGAACGCCGCCCGCTCGCCCACCTTCTACGAGTTCGACTCGGCGGACCTGCTCAAGCTCTACCGCGACATGGACGACCGGGACGAGGAGCCCGTCGTCATCTACCACTCGCACACCGCCACCGAGGCCTACCCGTCCCGCACGGACATCTCGTACGCGAACGAGCCGCAGGCCCACTACGTCCTCGTCTCCACCGCCGACACCGACGGCGCGGGCCCCTTCCAGTTCCGCTCGTACACGATCGTCGAGGGCGTCGTGACCGAGGAGGACGTCAAGATCGTCGAGGCGTACTAGTACCCGTACGAGCACTGGTACGCGTACCAGTAGGTCGCTGTACGGAAACGGGCCAGGTAGGCGGAGGGCGTCACCCCGAAGTGCCGGGCGAACGCCCTCCGCAGGCTCTCGTCGCTGCCGAGCCCGCTCCGCGCCGCCGCCCCCGTCACACTCGCCCCGCCCTCCAGCAGGATCCGCGCCGCCTCCACCCGTAGGCGCTCCACGTACGCCGCCGGGGTCGCCCCGATCTGCTCCCGGAACAGCCGGGCCAGGTGCCGGGCACTGACCCCCGCCCGTCGCGCGAGCGTCGACGCGATGTGGTCAGCCGCCGGATCCGCACATGGATCGCGTCCGCCGTCACCTCGGCCGCGACGTCGGCGCCGATGCGCAGCCCGCACGAGGTACGGACGTCCCGACCGCCGGGCGAGCACACCCGTACCTCGTAGCCCGCGCCCGCCGTGGAGAACACCTCCGGGGGCGCGGAGACGTCGAGCAGCCGGACCTGCGCCACTACGTCCCCGGCTTCACGCCCGGGGACTTCGTGGAGACGATCCGGAACTCAGCCCGGCCGGAGTGAGGGACCGCCCGGCCGGCGGACGGTCCGGGTGAGAGACTGGCCCGGACCAACGGGCGGCAGGAACCAGGAAACCGGTGCGAATCCGGTGCGGTCCCGCCACTGTGAACGGCGCCCCAGACCCTGTCCGCCGGACAGGCACCCGGGCGCCGGGAGCCAGGAACTGACCTGCCGCCTCTCACCACCGATCGGGGACGTGGAAATCCCCGGAGGAGGCTCGACCGTCATGTCCTGGCGCCGCCGTACCCTGCTGCCCGCGCTCGCCCTCGTCCCGCTCCTCGCCGCCTGCTCGGCCCCCGCGGAGCGGACCCCCTCGGCGAAGCCCGCACCCGGCTTCCCGTACACCGTCGACAACTGCGGCGTGAAGAGCACCTACCAGGCCCCGCCGAAGCGCGTCGTCACCATGAACCAGCACGTCACCGAGGTGATGCTCGCCCTCGGCCTGGAGAAGTCGCTCGTCGGCACCGCCTACCTCGACGACGCGGTCCTGCCCGCGTACAAGAAGGCGTACGACTCCGTCCCCGTCCTCGCCAAGGAGTACCCCTCCAAGGAAGCGCTCCTCGCCGCGAACCCCGACTTCGTGTACGGCGGTTACTCCTCCGCCTTCGACGCCAAGGACGGCCGCGGCCGCGACGACCTCAAGCGCTCCGGCATCGCCACCCGCCTCAACACCGAGTACTGCCCGACCGGTTCGACCTCGATCGACGACCTCTACCGCGAGGTCCGCGAGGTCGGCGGGACCTTCGGCGTCGCCGACCGGGCCGAGGCCTGGACCCGGCAGGCGCGCACCACCGTCGCCGCCACCGAGAAGCGCCTCAAGGGCACCCCGCCGGTCTCCGTCTTCGTCTACGACAGCGGCGACAAGACCGCCTTCACGGCGGGCGGACAGGGCATCGGCAACGAGCTCATCACCCGGGCCGGCGGCCGGAACGTCTTCGCCGACCTCGACAAGGCCTTCGGCGACGCCACCTGGGAACAGGTCGTCGACCGGCGGCCCGACGTGATCGTCATCTACGACTACGGCTCCACCACCGTCGAGCAGAAGAAGAAGCGGCTCCTCGACGACCCCGCCCTCAAGGACGTGCCCGCGGTCAGGAACCGCCGCTTCGCCGTCCTGCCCCTGTCCGACACCGTCCTCGGCGTCCGGGTCCCCGCCGCCGTCGACAAGCTCGCCGCCCAGCTCCACCCGGCCCGATGACCACGACCGCCGTTCCCGCGCTGCCGGTGGCGAAGGCGCCCGCAGGGGCGTCGCGGTACGTCCTCGTCGTCGCCGGACTCGTCCTCGCCCTGGTCCTCGCCGGGCTCGCCTCCCTCGCCCTCGGCTCCGTCCGCATCCCGCCCGGCCAGGTGCTCGACGCCCTGACCGGGCGGGCGGCCCCGTCCCCGTACCGCACGATCGTGCTCGACGTCCGGCTGCCCCGGGTCCTCCTCGGCGTCGTCGTCGGTGCCGGGCTCGCCGTCGTCGGAGCCGTCCTCCAGGCCCTCGTCCGCAACCGCCTCGCCGACCCCTTCCTCCTCGGGATCTCCTCCGGCGCCTCCGCCGGAGCCGTCCTCGTGCTCGTCCTGGGCGTCGGCGGAGGCGTCACGACCACCCTCGCCCTGCCCGGCGGGGCCTTCGCCGGCGCCCTCCTCGCCCTCGTCCTCGTCTACGGGCTCGCGCGCCGCGGCGGGACCCTGACCGGCGCCCGGCTCGTCCTCGCGGGAGTCGCCGTCTCGTACGTCCTCTCCGCCCTCGCCACCCTGCTCCTCGTCGTCGCCGGCCGGCCCGAGCAGTTCCAGGAAGCCCTCTACTGGTCCCTCGGCGGCCTCGGCAGCGCCCGCTGGGACACCCTCGTCCTGCCCGCCGCCGTCCTCGCCCTCGGCGTCGGTGTCCTCCTCACCCTCGCCCGCCCGCTCGACCTGCTCCTCGTCGGCGAGGAAGGAGCGACCGTCCTCGGCCTGGACACCGCCCGCTTCCGCGCCGCCGTCTTCGTCCTCGCCTCCCTGGTCACCGCCGTGATGGTGGCGGCCAGCGGCGCCGTCGGCTTCGTCGGCCTCATGGCCCCGCACGCCGCCCGGCTCGCCGTCGGCGCCCCGCACCGCCGGCTCCTCCCCGTCGCCGCGCTCGGCGGGGCGCTCGCCCTCGTCCTCGCGGACCTCGCCGCCCGGACCGTCGCGGCGCCCCAGGACATCCCGGTCGGCGTCCTCACCGCCCTGACCGGCGGCCCGTTCTTCCTCTGGCTGATGCGCCGCCGCCCCGAAGGAGCACCCCTGTGACGGAACTGGTCCTGGAGGGCCTCTCGTACGAGGAACGCCTCCGCTCCGTCGACCTCACCGTCCGCCCCGGCGAGACCGTCGGCCTCATCGGCCCCAACGGCAGCGGCAAGACCACCCTCCTGCGCTGCGTCTACGGGACCCTCGTCCCCACCGCCGGACGGGCCACCCTCGACGGCGACGACCTCCACGGCATCGGCCCCAAGGCCCGCGCCCGCCGCGTCGCCACCGTCCCCCAGGACAGCGCCACCGAGTTCGAACTCACCGTCCGCGAACTCGTCGCCCTCGGCCGCTCCCCGCACAAACGGTTCTGGGAGGGCGACACCGGCGCCGACCGCGAGCGCGCCGAGGCCGCCCTCGCCCGCGTCGGCCTCACGGAGCTCGCCGACCGCCCGTACCCCACCCTCTCCGGCGGCGAACGCCAGCGCGCCCTCGTCGCCCGCGCCCTCGTCCAGGAGCCCGCCCTCCTCGTCCTCGACGAGCCCACCAACCACCTGGACATCCGCCACCAGCTCGACGTCCTCCGCCTCGTCCGGGCCCTGGGTACCACCAACCTGCTCGCCCTGCACGACCTCAACCTCGCGGGGGCGTACTGCGACCGCCTCTACGTCCTGGAACGGGGCCGGGTCGTCACCGGCGGCACTCCCGCCGAGGTCCTCACCCCGGCGCTCCTCGACGCCGTCTACGGGGTCGATGCCGAGGTCATCCCGCATCCGAGGACCGGCAGCCCGACCGTCGTCTATCTGCACAGTCCGGCAGGCGGTCAGAAACTATCCATCATGTGAGATCACATTCCGAAACCCGGACCGGGAATCGATACGATGAGCCCATGGTTTCCCACGACGTGAGCGAAGAGACTCCGGGCACACCCCTGCTCGTGGCACGTCTGCACGTCGACCTGTGCCGCCTCTCCAGCGCGATGTGTACGTCCCGCGCCGCGTTCTGAGCGACCCCCGAGGCGCCGAGCGCACCTCTCGTACGACCCCCCTCCGCGCGGGGGCCCCAGCCACGCGCCGATCACGCCACTTCCGACAGGAGCCCACGCCATGGCCATCGAGGTCCGCATCCCCACCATCCTCCGCACCTACACCGACGGCGAGAAGGCCGTCCAGGGCAGCGGCGAGACCCTCGCCCACCTCTTCGCCGACCTCGAGTCCCGTCACACCGGCATCGAGGCCCGCATCGTCGACGGCGCCAAGCTCCGCCGCTTCGTCAACGTCTACCTGAACGACGAGGACGTCCGCTTCCTCGACGGCATCGACACCAAGCTCACCGACGGCGACAGCGTCACGATCCTGCCGGCCGTCGCCGGCGGCATGGTCTGATCCACATGCGCTACGACTCCTCGCTGGCGGCGGTCGGCAACACGCCGCTGGTCCGCCTCCCCCGGCTCTCGCCCTCGGACGACGTCCGCATCTGGGCGAAACTGGAGGACCGCAATCCGACCGGCTCGGTCAAGGACCGCCCCGCGCTCCACATGATCGAGCAGGCGGAGAAGGACGGCCGGCTCACGCCCGGCTGCACCATCCTGGAGCCGACCAGCGGCAACACCGGCATCTCCCTCGCCATGGCCGCCAAGCTCAAGGGCTACCGCATCGTCTGCGTCATGCCCGAGAACACCAGTGAGGAGCGGCGCCAGCTGCTCGCCATGTGGGGTGCGGAGATCGTCTCGTCCCCCGCGGCGGGCGGATCGAACACGGCGGTACGCGTCGCCAAGGAGATCGCGGCCGAGAACCCGTCCTGGGTGATGCTCTACCAGTACGGCAACCCGGACAACGCGGGCGCCCACTACGCCACCACGGGCCCCGAGATCCTCGCCGACCTCCCCTCGATCACCCACTTCGTCGCCGGCCTCGGCACGACGGGCACGCTCATGGGGGTCGGCCGCTACCTGCGCGAGTACAAGCCCGACGTCAAGATCGTCGCCGCCGAACCGCGCTACGACGACCTCGTCTACGGCCTGCGCAACCTCGACGAGGGCTTCGTCCCCGAGCTGTACGACGCCTCCGTCCTCACCACCCGCTTCTCCGTCGGCTCCGCCGACGCCGTCACCCGCACCCGCGAACTCCTCCAGCAGGAGGGCATCTTCGCGGGCGTCTCGACGGGCGCCTCCCTGCACGCGGCCATCGGCGTCGGCAACAAGGCCGTCAAGGCCGGCGAGAGCGCCGACATCGCGTTCGTCGTCGCCGACGGCGGCTGGAAGTACCTGTCGACCGGCCTCTACACGGCCGCGACGACGGAAGAGGCGATCGAGACGGTCCAGGGCCAGCTCTGGGCGTGAGCCCCCGCGGGCCCACGAGAAGTCGACGGACCTCGCGCGGGTCCACGAGAAGTCAACGCGCCAGATGGCGGACCTGGTCCCAGACGACCGGGTCCGCCGTTCCCGCTTTCCGGCGGAAGTCCACCACAGGCACGTCCCGTAGCTCGTCCGTCTCCAGGAAGCTCGGCCGCCCCTGAGCGTCGCCCACCGCCCCCGGCGGCAGCGCGATCACGCCCGGCCTCTCGTCGTGGTACTTGCTGGTGATCTTGGCGACGAGCGCGTTGTCACCCCGGAGCGAGAGCACGAGACACGGCCGGTCCTTCGAACCGGGCCCGTCCTCGAAGGACACGTCGGCCCACCAGATCTCGCCCGCCCGCGGCAGCAGCGACGGAGCCTTCCGCGGCCCGGCGGGCCGGCCGGGCGGCCGCGTCCGCTCCGGTGCCCGGCCCCGCCTCGAGGGGCGCCGGCCCGAAGACCTGCCGCCCGAGGGCCTCCCCGACGAACCCTTCCGCCCGCCGGCGACCACCACGACCAGCGCGATCACCACGACCGCGACCAGCGCGGGCCACCACGACGTGTCCATACCTCAAGACGGTACCGGCGCGTGGTCCACTCCGCCGTGGCGCCCCGCCATCCATCCGAACCGGTGACAGAGCCCGTGAGTTCGCCCACAACGGGCCGCCACGAAGGAGCGACAGGCCCAGGTGCGCCTTACGCTCGACAGACCGCACAGCCTCCCCCTCCCTCAGCGCGCTTTCCGCACCCGTCCACGGAGGTTCACGCTCCATGAAGCTCACCGTCGTCGGTTGCTCCGGGTCGTTCCCGTCCGCGGATTCGGCCTGTTCGAGCTACCTCGTCGAGGCCGACGGCTTCCGGTTGCTCCTCGACATGGGCAACGGCGCCCTGGGCGAGCTGCAACGACACATCGGTCTGTACGACCTCGACGCGATCTTCCTCAGCCATCTGCACGCGGACCACTGCATCGACATGTGCGGGTACTTCGTCGCCCGCTACTACCGGCACGAGGGCGGACGCTGCGACGCGATCCCCGTCTACGCGCCGGAGGGCGCCGAGCAGCGGCTGACCACGGCGTACGCGGACACCCCGTCACCCACCTCCATGAGCGAGGTCTTCGACTTCCGCACGCTGAAGTCGGCCACCTTCGAGATCGGCCCCTTCACCGTCCGTACGGAGAAGGTGTGCCACCCGGTCGAGGCGTACGGCATCCGCGTCGAGCACGGCGGCCGTTCCCTCACGTACTCCGGCGACACCGGGGTCTGCGAAGCGCTGCACGAGCTCGCCGAGGGCACCGACCTCTTCCTCTGCGAGGCCTCCTTCACCCACGGCAAGGAGGACATCCCGGCCCTCCACCTCAACGGCCGCGAGGCGGGCGCGGAGGCGAACCGGGCGGGGGTGGGCCGGCTCGTCCTCACGCACATCCCGCCGTGGACGGACGGCGAACAGAACCTGTCGGACGCGCGCGAGGTGTACAAGGGCCCGTCGGAACTGGCGCGGCCGGGCGCGGTGTACGAGATCTGACGCCCCGCCACGTACGGGGAAGGCCCCGGAACCTCTCGGTTCCGGGGCCTTCCCTTTCGTACGGGTTCCGTACGGGTTCCGTGCGGGTGAGGCTCACGCCTTGGTGAGGTCCTCGAGTTCCTCGTCGGTCTCGCGACCCGGCGTGGGGAGGTTGAACTTGGTGATCGCGAAGCGGAAGACCACGTAGTAGATCGCCGCGAAGACGAGACCGATCGGGATGATCAGCCACGGCTTGGTCGAGAGGCTCCAGTTCATGCCGTAGTCGATGAGGCCGGCGGAGAAGGTGAAGCCCGCGTGGACACCGAACGCCCAGGTGACGGCCATCGAGACGGCGGTCAGGACCGCGTGGATCGCGTAGAGGACCGGCGCGATGAACATGAACGTGAACTCGATCGGCTCGGTGATACCGGTGACGAAGGAGGTCAGCGCGAGGGACACCATCATGCCCATGACGGCCTTGCGGCGCTCGGGGCGAGCGGCGTGGGCGATGGCGATGGCGGCGGCCGGGAGGCCGAACATCATGATCGGGAAGAAGCCCGACATGAAGATTCCGGCGCTCGGGTCACCGGCGAAGAAGCGGTTCAGGTCACCGTGGACGACCTCGCCGGCCGCGTTGGTGAAGTCACCGATCTGGAACCAGGAGACGGTGTTGACGAACTGGTGCATGCCGACCGGGATCAGCGCGCGGTTGATGAGGCCGAAGAGGCCGGCGCCACCGGCACCGAGGCCGGTCATCCACTCGCCGAAGTTGGAGATGCCATCACCGATGGGCTCCCAGACCAGACCGAAGACGACACCGACGAGGGTGCCGACGAAGGCCATGATGATCGGGACGAGACGGCGGCCGTTGAAGAAGCCGAGCCAGTCGACCAGCTGCTTGCGGTGGTACCGCTGCCACAGGACGGCGGAGAGCAGACCCATCAGGATGCCGCCGAGGACACCCGGGTTGTTGTACTTCGCGGCGACGTCCGCGCCGGCCTGGATCTGCGCCTCGGCGACGGGGAACGCCTTCAGCACGTTGCTGTAGACCAGGAAGCCGACGAGCGCGGCGAGAGCGGTGGAGCCGTCCGCCTTCTTGGCGAAGCCGATCGCGACACCGATGCAGAAGAGCATGGGCAGGTTGTCGAAGATCGCGCCACCCGCGGTGGCGAAGACGGAGGCGACCTTGTCCCAGCCGAGGCCGTCCGCGCCGAAGACGTCGGGCTGGCCGAGACGGAGCAAGATACCCGCGGCCGGCAGCACGGCGATCGGCAGCTGCAGGCTGCGACCGACCTTCTGCAGGCCCTGGAACAGGCCGGATCCACGCTTCTTCGCGGGAGCGGCGGCCTGGGCGGTTGCCGTACTCATCAACTTCCTCCAGTAGGCAAGGCGCCGCCAGGGACTGTGAACACGGGGGGAGGCGACGTCTCGTGGAACGCGGTGGTCTGGACCGCGTGGTCTACACCAATGAGTGGTGTAGACCAGTTTTAGCACGTGAGACTTAGATAAGGAACCTGCGAATTTTGTGTGCTCAGCCATAGCTGGAAATGCACGACATAAGGCCCCCGGACCGTCAGGTCCAGGGGCCTTCTGCAGGGCTTACAAGGGGGTCGAAAGCCCCGAATCGGTCAGCCGTCGAGGGCCGTGCCGAAGCGTGCTCGCGGGGTCACTTGACGTTGTCCCGCTCCATCTCCTCCTCCACCTCCTCCGGCTCACGGCCGGGAGTGGGGAGGTTGAACCTGATGATCGCGAACCGGAAGATCGCGTAGTACACGACCGCGAAGGCGAGACCGATCGGGATGATCAGCCACGGCTTCGTCGCGAGGTTCCAGTTGATCACGTAGTCGATCAGACCCGCCGAGAAGCTGAACCCGTCCTTCACGCCGAACGCCCAGGTCACGGCCATCGACACACCCGTGAGCACGGCGTGGATCGCGTAGAGCAGCGGGGCGATGAAGAGGAACGAGTACTCGATCGGCTCGGTGATGCCGGTGACGAACGAGGTCAGCGCCACCGACAGCATCATGCCGCCGACCGCCTTGCGTCGGTGCGGCTTCGCGCAGTGGGTGATCGCCAGCGCGGCCGCCGGAAGCGCGAACATCATGATCGGGAAGAAGCCCGTCAGGAACTGGCCGGCGTTCGGGTCGCCCGCGAGGAACATGGGGATGTCGCCGTGGACCGTCGTACCGTCCGGCTTCTCGTACGTGCCGAACTGGAACCAGATCGGCACGTTCAGGAACTGGTGCAGGCCGATGACGAGCAGCGCCCGGTTCGCCAGGCCGAAGATGCCCGAACCCCACGCGCCGAGTCCGACCAGCCAGTCGCTGAAGTTCTCCAGACCCTCACCGATCGGCGGCCAGATCCACAGGCAGATCGAGGCGAAGGCGATCGCGACGAACGTCATGATGATCGGGACCAGACGGCGGCCGTTGAAGAAGCCCAGCCAGTCGACCAGCTTCGTCCGGTGGTACCGCTGCCACAGGTACGCGGTGAGCAGACCCATGACGATGCCGCCGAACACACCGGGATTCTGGTACGTGTAACCGGCGAAGGAGTCGTCGACGGCGAGGCAGCCGCCGCTGATGTCCTGCGTCCCCGCCGGGCAGTCCTTCGGGAACTGACGCAGCACCGTGTAGTAGACGAGGAAGCCGACGACGGCCGCGAGCGCGGTCGAACCATCCGACTTCTTCGCCATGCCGATCGCGACACCGATGCAGAACAGCAGCGGCAGACCGAGACTGCCGTCGAGGAGTGCGCCGCCCGCGCCCGCCATCACCTTGGCGACGTTGTCCCAGCCGAGACCTTCCGCGCCGAAGACGTCCGGCTGCCCGAGCCGGTTGATGATGCCCGCGGCCGGCAGGACAGCGATGGGGAGCTGAAGGCTGCGCCCCATCTTCTGCAGCCCTTGGAAGAGGCCGTTCCACACGGACTTCCTCGGCGGTGCCGCGGCGCTGTCGGTACTCATCGGCGTCCTCCCTGCCCGGAACAAGCCGGGTCCGCATTCCGTTGCACACTGGTGTAGACCAGTTGCGGTAGGCTCCGGGAGCCCGCTGAGGACAGGCCGCCGGTGATCGTCATCATTCGACAGAACGGCGGCATTTGCTCGCATAGTTGGGCCAACCGTGGGTTACCGTGACAAAGCGGACCACAGGTGCGCCGAGATTCGCGCTCGCGCGATCGGAACGGACAGGGAGAAACACATGGCCACCAAGGCTGAGAAGATCGTCGCCGGGCTCGGCGGCATCGACAACATCGAAGAGGTCGAGGGCTGCATCACCCGGCTGCGCACCGAGGTTGTCGACCCCGGGCTCGTCGACGAGGCCGCGCTCAAGGCCGCCGGCGCCCACGGCGTCGTGAAGATGGGCACCGCCATCCAGGTCGTCATCGGCACCGACGCGGACCCGATCGCCGCGGAGATCGAAGACCTGATGTGAGACCTGGCGCGAGCCACTGACTCGCGCCGACAGGGGCCCGTCCCGGCAGGGAGACGGGCCCTTCGTCATGTACCGCCCTCCCGCCCGCCACGGCTAGGCTCGACCCATGTCTCGTATCGACGGCCGTACCCCCGAACAGCTCCGCCCCGTCACCATCGAACGCGCGTGGAGCAAGCACGCCGAGGGCTCCGTCCTCATCTCCTTCGGTGACACCAAGGTCTTCTGCACCGCCTCCGTCACCGAAGGCGTCCCGCGCTGGCGCAAGGGCAGCGGCGAAGGCTGGGTCACCGGCGAGTACTCGATGCTGCCCCGGGCCACCAACACCCGCGGCGACCGCGAGTCCGTCCGCGGCAAGATCGGCGGCCGCACGCACGAGATCTCCCGCCTCATCGGACGCTCGCTCCGCGCCGTCATCGACTACAAGGCCCTCGGCGAGAACACCATCGTCCTCGACTGCGACGTCCTCCAGGCCGACGGCGGCACCCGCACCGCCGCCATCACCGGCGCGTACGTCGCCCTCGCCGACGCCGTCGCCTGGGCCCAGGGCAAGAAGCTCGTCAAGGCCGGCCGCAAGCCCCTCGTCGGCACCGTCGCCGCCGTCTCCGTCGGCATCGTCGACGGCGTCCCCCTCCTCGACCTCTGCTACGAGGAGGACGTCCGCGCCGACACCGACATGAACGTCGTCTGCACCGGCGACGGCCGCTTCGTCGAGGTCCAGGGCACCGCCGAGGCCGAGCCCTTCGACCGCAAGGAGCTCAACGCCCTCCTCGACCTGGCCTCGGGCGGCTGCGCCGAACTGGCCGAGATCCAGCGCAAGGCGCTCGACGGAACCCTCTGACACCGCACTGCGTCATGACGGGCGGACGTACGGATAAGCTCCGTGCGCCCGCCCGTCCGTCTGTTCGTATCTGGGGGATGCCTTGAAGCGCCGTCTCGCACTCGCCATGGCCACGGCCGCCGCACTCACCACCGTCCTGAGCGGCTGTTCGGCCCTCGACACCGCGATGGACTGCGTCAAGACCGCCGACGCGATAGCCACGTCCGTCGACAAGCTCCAGCAGGCCGTCTCCAACGCGTCGAACGACCCGACGCAGATCGAGGAGTCCCTGAACTCGATCTCCACCGAGCTCGGCAACCTCAAGAACACCACGGACAACGCCGACCTGGCGAAGGCGGTCGACGACCTCACGAAGGGCGTCGAGTCGGTCCGTACGGCGGTCAAGAACGGCGACACGACGCCGGACATCCAGCCGATCACGGACGGGGCGAGCGAGATCGCGAAGGTCTGCACGCCGGGCTAGAGGCTCCCTCGGACCCCCGATAATCGGTGACATGACCCGTCTGATCCTCGCCACCCGCAACGCGGGCAAGATCACCGAACTCCACGCGATCCTCGCCGACGCGGGCCTCGACCTCGAACTCGTCGGCGCGGACGCGTACCCCGACGTGCCCGACGTCAAGGAAACCGGCGTCACCTTCGCCGAGAACGCGCTCCTCAAGGCCCACGCCCTCGCCCAGGCCACCGGCCTCCCGGCGGTCGCCGACGACTCCGGCCTCTGCGTCGACGTCCTGAACGGCGCCCCCGGCATCTTCTCGGCCCGCTGGGCAGGCACTCACGGCAATGACCGCGCGAACCTGGACCTGCTCCTGGCCCAACTGTCCGACATCGCGGACGAACACCGGGGAGCCCACTTCGCCTGCGCGGCGGCCCTCGCCCTCCCGGACGGCACGGAACGCGTGGTCGAGGGCCAGATGCGCGGCACCCTCCGCCACGCCCCGGTAGGCACGAACGGCTTCGGCTACGACCCGATCCTCCAGCCGAAGGGCCACGAGGTGACCTGCGCACAGCTGTCGCCGGCGGAGAAGAACGCGATCAGCCACCGGGGGAAGGCGTTCAGGGCGCTGGTACCGGTGGTACGGGAGCTGCTGGGCTGAGGGGGTACGGCGAGGCCCGGTTCGCTTCGTGATACGAACCGGGCCTTCGATTGCTAGGTTGGTGCGGCCGGTGGGATTCGAACCCACACAGGATTTCTCCCAGATGCCCCTAAAACACCCGCCGATACCAGTTTGGCTACGGCCGCCTGCCTGTCATGGTAGCGGCAGGCGGCGGACTAGGTGCGGGCGTTGCTAGCTAGATCGCCGACGCCTACTTCCTCGGTACCAGTTATCGGTGGCCGAATGACAGGTTGCCGGTGGCGCGCCGAGTTTCCGCGCGACCTCACGGAGAGTCGTCGAGGAAGCGACAGCCTCGGCGATGGCGTTGTCCGTGTACTTGCGCCAGGGGCTCTGCTGCTTGAAGTGGCCGGTGTCGATGCCGTACTCGGCGACCTTCGACTGGAGCGTCCGACGCCGTCCACCGCCCGCTTTAACGCCGAGCCGGTGCATGAGATCGGCCCAGCCTCTCGACTCGGACACGGTGATGCTGAGCCGCTCCCGGCTGTACATGGATGAACCATCCTGCATCCGGACCCCCTCCGCCTCGGTCACCCGTTCGTGGCCTCGCACGGACTAACGAGCCGAATGTCGGACGGTTACGCCATATCGCGTACTGTCGCGTCCGGTAAACGGAACAGGCCGCACCGCCTCGGAAGGCGATGCGGCCCGTTCCGTACCGAAGGGTGAGGGCTCAGATGCCCAGATCCCGGATGATCTTGGCTACGTGGCCCGTTGCCTTCACGTTGTAGAAGGCGTGTTCCACCTTGCCGTCCTCGTCGACGACGATCGTCGAGCGGATCACGCCCGTCACCGTCTTGCCGTAGAGCTTCTTCTCGCCGAAGGCGCCGTACGCCTCCAGGACCGCCTTCTCCGGGTCGCCGACCAGCGTGACCTTCAGGTTCTCCTTCTCGCGGAACTTCGCCAGCTTCTCCGGCTTGTCGGGGGAGACGCCGATGACGTCGTAGCCCGCGCTCGCCAGCACGTCCAGGTTGTCCGTGAAGTCGCAGGCCTGCTTCGTGCAGCCGGGGGTGAGGGCCGCCGGGTAGAAGTAGACGATGACCTTGCGGCCCTTGTGGTCCGCGAGGGAGACCTCGGTGCCGTCCGCGTCGGGAAGGGTGAAGGCGGGGGCGGTGTCGCCGGGCTGCAGTCGCTCGCTCATGGCTCTCCTCGGGGGTGTTCGCGTACGCCTCCAGAGCCTAATGGCGGTCGGCCGAAGGGGGTCGGGCGCGGCTCATCGGCGGTGGAGCTGACAGACTGTCCGTCAACGACCGGATACACGACTACGGAGGCAGCGCGGTGTCGGAAGCCAGGACCCCTGCGCAGATCGAGGCGGACATCGTCCGCCGGCGCGAGCAGCTCGCCGTCACTCTCGACGAGATCGGTATTCGGGTGCACCCGAAGACGATCATCGGGGACGCCAAGGCCAGGGTCGCCTCGACGGTCGACCAGACCGCCGGCCGGGCCTTCGTGGCCGTCAACCGGGTCGTCTCGGACGTGAAGGCCCGCTTCACCCACGAGGACGGCGCGCCCCGTCTGGAGCGGCTCGTGCCGGCCGCCGTCGTGGCCGTCGCGGTGGTCGGGCTGATCGCCGCGTCCTCCCGCAGAAACAAGGCATGACCCCTCCCGGCCGCGGGCGACACGCCCAGGCAGGTAGGTTCGGACCGTGAGCGAGAACACGCACGACAAGCTGCCCATCCGGATGCTTCACGACCGGGTCCTGGTCCGCACCGACTCCCCCGAGGGGGAGCGGCGTTCCGGCGGCGGCATCCTGATCCCGGCGACCGCGGCCGTCGGCCGCCGGCTGTCCTGGGCCGAGGTGGTCGCGGTCGGTCAGAACGTCCGGACCGTCGAGATCGGTGACCGGGTGCTGTACGACCCCGAGGACCGCGCCGAGGTCGAGGTGCGGGGCACCGCGTACGTACTGATGCGGGAGCGGGACCTGCACGCGGTGGCCGCGGACCGGTTCCAGGGCGCGACGGATTCGACCGGCCTTTACCTGTAGGCGCGAGCTGCGCGAAGGCCCTGGTGACCGCTGTCACCAGGGCCTTCGCGTGTTCTTTGCTAGGCTGGGGACACCCGACGAGACGCGCCGTACCGGGATGACGACAAGACGACGCACTCCTGTTGTTCCGTCTCGCGGAGGTGTCGTCGTCATGGCCTGGGTTCTTCTTGTGGTCGCTGGTCTGCTCGAGGTCGGCTGGTCGATCGGTATGAAGTACACCGACGGCTTCACGCGGCTCTGGCCCAGTGTGTTCACCGGCGCCGGGATCGTCGCCTCCATGCTGCTGCTCTCGCACGCCGCCAAGACGCTGCCCATCGGCACGGCGTACGGCGTGTGGGTGGGTATCGGCGCGGCCGGTGCGGCGGTGCTCGGCATGGTGGTGCTGGGTGAGCCGGCGACCGCCGCCCGGATCTTCTTCGTCTGTCTGCTGCTGGTCGCCGTGGTGGGTCTGAAGGCGACCTCCGGTCACTGACCCCGTCCGGGTGGCCGTGAGGGCAGGGGGCTGCGGGACACCGCTGCCCCCGGGCCCGCCTCGCCCGTCAGGGCGGCGTCGTCCTCGCCGCCCGGGCCGTCCGGCACCGGCGGTACGGGCGGCATCTCCTCCGCTCCCGGCATCAGCCGGAGGTCGAAGTCGCGGGGTGTCGTTCCCGCCAGTGCCTCCCGGGTGAACTGGGCCCAGATCTCGGCCGGTGCGCCGCCGCCGTTGATCCGGGGCAGGCCGAGCGCCCCGTACAGCGGTTCCTGCCGCCCCGACTCGGGGTCCTGGCCCATCAGTGCGACGACGGTCGCGAGTTCCGGGGTGTAGCCGGCGAACCAGGCGGCCTTGTCGTCCTCCGCCGTGCCCGTCTTGCCGGCCGCGGGCCGTCCGGCGGCCTGCGCCGCCGTGCCCGTGCCCGTCTCGACGACGCTCCGCAGGATCGACGTGGTCGTGTCGGCGGCCTCCCTGGTGACGGCCTGCCGGGCGGGGCGGGAGGGCAGGTCCACCGGCCGGCCGCCCTTCGTGACGCCCTCGACGAGGGTGTACGCGCCGTGCCGGCCGTGCGCGGCGAGCGTCGCGTACGCCGAGGCCATGTCGAGGACGCTGGCCGTGGCCGGGCCGAGGGCGATGGACGGGGAGGCGGTGAGGTCGGGGGTGGAGCCGGGCACGCCGAGGGCGACGGCGGTGCGGCGTACGTGGGCGGGGCCGACGTCGACGGCCATCTGGGCGTACACGGCGTTCACCGAGAGGTCGGTGGCCTCGCCGACGGCGATCTCGCCGTAGTTGGCGTCGTCCTCGTTGGCGGGTTCGTACGGACTGCCGTTCCAGCCCTCCACGGGGCGGCGGTTGGTCCCGTCGTACAGGGTGTACGGGGTGATCGGCATGCCGTACTGGGTCTGCGCCCCGCTCTGCACGGCCGCCGTGAAGACGAAGGGCTTGAAGGTGGAGCCGACCTGGTAGTCGCGGCGGGTGGCGCTGTTGACGTACTGCTGGGTGTAGTCGATGCCGCCGTACATCGCGAGGACCTTGCCGGTGCCCGGGTCGACGGCCGCCGCCCCGACGCGTACGTAGCGGTCGGCGGGGGCGCGGTCCGGGTCGAGCAGGGAGATGACCCGGTCCTCGACGGCCTGGGCGAGCGTCTCCTGTTTGGCGCGGTCCAGGGTGGTGGTGATGCGGTAGCCGCCGCCGGCGAGGGTCTTCTCGTCGATGACGCCGTGTCCGGTCAGGTACTCCTCGACGGCCTGGACGAGGTAGCCGCGCTGGCCGGAGAGGCCGGTGGCGGGGCGGGCGGTCTGGGGGAGGGGGAAGCGGGCGGCGGCGCGTTCGGCGGGGCCGAGCCAGCCCTCGGTGACCATGCCGTCGAGGACGTAGTCCCAGCGGGCGACGGCCTTGGCGCGGTTCTCGGGGTGGGTGGTGACGTCGTAGGCGCTGGGGGCCTTGAGGAGGGAGGCGAGGTACGCGCCCTCGGCGGTGTCGAGGCGCTCGACGTCCTTGCCGTAGTAGGCGCGGGCGGCGGCCTGGATGCCGTAGGCGTTGCGGCCGAAGTAGCTGGTGTTCAGGTAGCCCTGGAGGATCTCCTCCTTGGTCTTCTCGCGTTCGAGTTTGATTGCGATGAAGAACTCCTTGGCCTTGCGGCTGAGGGTCTGCTCCTGGCCGAGGTAGTAGTTCTTGACGTACTGCTGGGTGATGGTGGAGCCGGACTGGCGGCCCTTGCCGGTGACGGTGTTCCAGGCGGCGCGGACCATGGCCTTGGGGTCGACGGCGCGCGAGGTGTGGAAGTCGCGGTCCTCGGCGGCGAGGACGGCCCGGCGGACGCCCGGGGGGACCTGGTCGAGGCGGACGTTCTCGCGGTTGACCTCGCCGTCGCGGGCGATGGGGCTGCCGTCGCGGTAGAGGTAGACGTTGGACTGGGCGACGGCGGCGGCGTTGGCGGGCGGGATGTCCACCAGGAGGTAGCCGGCGGTGAAGGCTCCGGCGAGGAGCAGCGCGCCGAGCAGGCCGAGGCCGAACAGGGTCCGCAGGAAGCGTCGGAGGCGTCGGGGACGCTTCGGCGCGGGGGGTGGCGGAGCGGAGAGGGTGGGGTCCCTCGGCTCCCAGCCCGGGCGGGATGGCCGGGGGGTGTCGCTCGTACCGGAGGAAGGGGGCATGGCACCTCATATTGCCCGTAAGGCGGTGAAACTCCGCAATACGACCCGAAAGTGCTGTGAAGGCGGCGAGAAATCCGCTCGCGGTGAGGAGTCGCCTCTCGCTAGGGTCGTGCGCTTCGGCGTTTTTCGGCGCATTGGGCACGCTTCCGGGGATTCGGGGAGGAGAGGCATGCTGCGGCTGTACGCGACGGTGGCCGCGGGTGGCTTCCGACGCCATGCCACGTATCGGGTGGCGACGGCGGCGGGGGTGTTCACCAACACCGTCTTCGGCTTCGTCCTGTCGTACACCTACATCGCCCTCTGGGACGAACGGCCGCAGCTCGGCGGCTACTCCATGGACGACGCCCTCGCCTATGTGTGGATCGGACAGGCGCTGATCACCGTCTGCGGGATGATGGGCGGCGGTTTCGAGGACGAGCTGATCGAGCGGATCAGGACCGGGGACATCGCGGTCGACCTCTACCGCCCCGCCGACCTCCAGACCTGGTGGTTCTCGGCCAACCTGGGCCGGGCCGCCTTCCAGTTGCTCGGCCGCGGGATCGTCCCGATGGCGGTGGGCGCGCTCGTCTTCGACTTCACGCTGCCGTCGGGCCCGGGGACGTGGCTCGCGTTCCTGGTGGCGGTGGCGCTCGGCTCGACCGTCAGTTTCGCGATCTGGTACCTGGTGGCGATGAGCGCGTTCTGGCTGCTCGACGGCCAGGGCGTGGTGCAGGTGGCCTGGCTGGGCGGCCTGTTCTTCTCGGGGATGCTCCTCCCGCTGAACGTCTTCCCCGGCGCGCTGGGCGAGCTGGCGCGGGTGCTGCCGTGGGCGTCGATGCTCCAGGTGCCGGCCGATGTGTACCTGGGGACGTACGAGGGCGGGTGGGAGCTGGCGGGGGCGTACGCCTTCCAGGGGTCATGGGCGCTGGCGCTGTTCGGGGCGGGGCGGGTGGCGCAGGCGGCGGCGACGCGGAAGGTGGTGGTGCAGGGTGGCTGAGGACGTCCCCCGTACGGGTGAGGGATCGGGGCACCGTACGGGGCCGCCCGTGCCGGCCGGGTCCTGGCCTCCGGAGCCGCCCGTGCCGGCCGGGTCCTGGCGTCGGGAGCCGCCTGTGCCGGCGGAGTCCTGGCCTCCGGAGCCGCTCCTGGCCGAGTCCTGGCGTACGTACCGGATGGTGGCCGGGATGTGGATCCGGTCGACGATGACGTACCGCGCCTCCTTCGCCCTGACGCTCTTCAGCAGCTTCTGCGTGACCTTCTTCGACTTCGTCGTGATCCTGCTGATGTTCGGTCAGGTGGAGGGCCTGGGCGGCTTCTCCTTCGCGGAGGTCGCGCTGCTGTACGGGACGGCGGGCACGTCCTTCGGGATCGCGGACCTGACGATGGGGTCGCTCCAGCGGATGGGGAAGCGGGTCAGGGACGGCTCGCTCGACACGTTCCTGATGCGGCCGGCGCCGCTGCTCGCGCAGGTCGCGGCGGACAAGTTCGCGCTGCGCCGGTTCGGGCGGGTGGCGCAGGGTGTGCTGGTCCTGGTGTGGTCCCTGGTCCTGCTGGACGTGTCCTGGACGCCGCTGAAGCTGCTGCTCCTGCCGGTGACGCTGCTCTCCGGGGCGGTGATCTTCGCGGCGGTGATGGTGCTGGGCGCGTCGGCCCTGTTCTGGGTGCAGGACGCCGCCGAGATCACGAACTCGTTCACGTACGGCGGGAACACGCTGCTCCAGTACCCGCCGACGATCTTCGCGCAGGACCTGGTGCGGGGGGTCGTGTACGTCGTACCGCTGGCGTTCGTGAACTGGCTGCCCGCGCTGTACGTCCTCGGCCGGCCGGCCCCGGCGGGGGTGCCGGACTGGGCGGCGTTCGCCTCGCCGCTGGTGGCGGCGGTCTGCTGCGGGGTGGCGGGGATCGCGTGGCGGGCCGGAATCCGTTCGTACCGATCGACAGGAAGCTGAGGCCCGCGCATGCCCGACACCAGACCCTTCATCGAACTCGACTCCTTGGAGAAGGTCTTCACGGTCCGCCGCAGAGCGGGCCTGCTGCGGCGGACGAAACACGAGGTCCGGGCGGTCGACGGGATCAGCTTCGGCGTGGAGCGCGGCGAGATGGTCGGCTACATCGGCCCGAACGGGGCGGGGAAGTCGACCACGATCAAGATGCTGACCGGCATCCTCACGCCCAGCGGGGGCCGGCTGCGGGTCGCGGGCATCGACCCTTCCCCAAGCTCTCGGCTTCGCTCGAGCAGGGGAGGCCCCAATCGCGAGCGGACACGCCTGGCGCAACGGATAGGAGTGGTCTTCGGTCAGCGGACGACGCTCTGGTGGGACCTTCCGCTGAAGGACTCGTACCGGCTGGTGCACCGCATGTACCGCATCCCGGACGCCCGCTTCCGGGAGAACCTCGACCGCTGCGTGGAGCTCCTGGAGCTCGGCGACCTCCTCGACGTACCCGTCCGCCAGCTCTCGCTCGGGCAGCGGATGCGGGGCGACATCGCGGCGGCCCTCCTCCACGACCCGGAGGTGCTGTACCTGGACGAGCCGACGATCGGCCTGGACGTGGTGTCGAAGGCGAGGGTGAGGGAGTTCCTGAAGGACCTGAACACGACGAACGGCACCACCGTCCTCCTGACCACCCACGACCTGACCGACATCGAGCAGCTGTGCTCGCGGGTGATGGTGATCGACCACGGGAAGCTGATGTACGACGGGGAGCTCGCCGGGCTCCACGCGGTCGGCGAGAGCGAGCGGCTCCTGGTGGTGGACCTGGAGCGGGAGCTGCCCCCCATCGAGGTGGAGGGCGCCCGCTTCGTACGGAGCGAAGGCCCCCGCCAGTGGCTGGCCTTCCCCGCCTCGTCCTCGGCGGCGCCCCTGGTCGCCGCTGTCGCCGCCGCGTACCCCCTGATCGACCTCTCGGTGCGGGAACCCGACATCGAGACGGTGATCGCGAAGATGTACGGGGGAACTCGCGAGGAGCGCCGGGAGTCCCTGATGTGAGGGACGTAGGAGGTCGAGTCCAATGGTGAGTTTCTCGTACACGGCGGCTGACGAGGAGAAGAGCAGAGGCGTCCGGCGGATGAAGACGCTGGCGACGGCTCTGTTGGTGGTGGTCGCCGTGATCTACGCGCTGGCCACCTGGGCGCGGAGCTCGGGGGCGGGCCCCTGGGCGGGCTATGTGGCCGCGGCCGCCGAGGCGGGCATGGTGGGCGCCCTGGCGGACTGGTTCGCGGTGACGGCCCTCTTCCGCCGCCCGCTGGGACTCCCCATCCCCCACACCGCGATCATCCCGACGAAGAAGGACCAGCTGGGCGCGTCGCTCGGCTCCTTCGTGGGCGAGAACTTCCTGTCGGCGGACGTCGTACGGGGCAGACTGGCGGCCTTCGGCATCGGTGGCCGACTGGGGGCGTGGCTGGCGGACCCGGCGCACGCGGACCGGGTGACGGCGGAGGCGTCGACGGCCCTGCGCGGGGCACTGACGGTCCTGCGTGACTCGGACGTGCAGGCGGTCGTGGGCGAGGCGATCACGCGCCGGGCGGAGGCGGCGGAGATCGCCCCGGGCCTAGGCAAGACGCTGGAGAAGATCGTCGCGGACGGCGCGCACCACCGCGCGGTGGACCTCGTCTGCACCCGCGCCCACGACTGGCTGGTCACGCACGGCGAGTCGGTGATGGACGCGGTGCAGGGCGGGGCGCCCGGCTGGACCCCCCGTTTCGTCGACAAGCGCATCGGCGAGCGCGTCTACAAGGAGCTGCTCCGCTTCGTGACGGAGATGCGGGACATGCCGGCCCACCCGGCGCGCGGCGCGATCGACCGCTTCCTGACGGACTTCGCGGCGGACCTCCAGGGCGACACGGACACGCGGGCCCGCGTCGAGCGCCTGAAGTCGGACCTGCTGGCCCGCCCGGAGATCCAGGACATCATCGCCTCGGCCTGGTCCTCGATCCGTACCCTCATCATCGCGGCGGCGGACGACGACCGCAGCGAACTCCGCCTGCGCGCCCGCGCCTCGCTGATGTCCCTGGGCAGCCGCCTGGCGACGGACGCCCGCCTCCAGCGGAAGGTCGACGGCTGGGCGGAGGACGCGGCGGCCTACGTGGTCACGACGTACCGGTACGAGATCACGTCGCTGATCACGGACACGGTCGCGGGCTGGGACGCCACCCAGACCTCGAAGAAGATCGAGGCCAACATCGGCCGCGACCTCCAGTTCATCCGCATCAACGGCACAGTAGTGGGCGCCCTGGCGGGCCTCCTGATCTACACGTTCAGCCACGCGCTGGGCGGCTGAGGGGCCTGGCCTTTCGGCGTCAGCCCCGGCCGCGGGGGCGTCAGGCCTTCTGGTCGGCTGACGAAGCGGGCGGTGTCAGCCCTTCCCGCGGGTGACGGCCCAGGAGGCGGCGGCCATCCCCCCGGCGACGGAGAACACCGCGGGCCAGGCCCCGATCTTCTTCGCGAGCGGATGGGACCCGGCGAACGCGGCGACATAGGCGGTGCTGAGCCCGGCGGCCACCTTCCCTCCACCGACCTGCTGCCACTCCCGAGCGGCCACCCCGCCGGCAACGGCGAGCACGACCCCACCGAGCGGCCGCTTCTTGGTCCACCGGGCAACGGCATAACCCCCGACGAGCCCGACGGCGGCTATGGCGGGGGAGGGGATGCGGGGCATGGTGGGCCTTTCGTGAGCGTGCGGACTACGGATTGAGCCTACGAGCCCTGACGCGGGTGATGTCAGTGAGCCCCTTCACTGCGCGCGCCCACCGGCCACACGTCGACCGCGACCTTGGCGAGGTCCGCCTGCCGCTCCTCGATGCCGTGCGAGCGCCAGGCGCCGGACTCGAAGTCCCAGAGGCGCTCGATTCCGGTCTCCTGCGTGATGAGGAGGGACGAGGAGCTGTAGGCGTTGACCTTCTCCGGGTATGCCTTGTTGGACGCGATGCGGTTCTTTCGGCCGTGTAGGAGGGTCTGATTGCCCAGCCGGTTGACCCATGCAGAGTGTTCGTCGAGGCGAAACTCCGGCGCGGGGCTCTGGGGGTAGATGTGCTCAACGTGTACAGCGGTTGCACCAGCCACGACGACGTCGTCAACGTCGGCGATCCGCCTCAGATGCTGCTCGATGACGGTGAGGAGATAGCGGGCCTGCGTGCTCCGCGGGATGGGTGCTTGAGCAAAGTCGGCCTGGAAGGTCGCATCGTCAGGAGTCCAGTGCATGATCTGCTCGAATGCTGCTTCGGTGGTGAGGCCGGAGCTCATCTGCTTGGCCAGGTCGAACAGCTTCTCTTCCAACAGGGTCGACTCGCGCCGGCCCACCACCGTCCAGCGGACGTAGTAGCTGATGAGGGCCTGAGTCACTCGGACCATCTCGTCGTAAGGGGTCTTCTCGGAGACGGCAAGAAGCAGCGGGTAGGCCGCATCGGCGCTGAGGCTCCGCACCTCGTCCAGAAGGCTGTCGAGCGATTCGACCCCCGTGCCGGATGTGATCAGCTCGATGTATCGACCTGAGGCGTTCTGGAGCTCCGCGGCAAAGGTACGCACTTCGTAGCGGGGAGTCACCGAATCGAACCGCTTGGTGAGTTCTTTTCGAATGGTTGTGTACAGGCTGTGTGAGCGCACGTCGCCGTGTCGCGCAACCCAGAAGTGTCGCAGGAACTTTTCGATGTCCTCGCGTCGCTCGAAACCGTCGAGAAGGGAACGCCAGGCGTTGTTCACCCTCTCTTTCTCTTCGTCGTTTCGGCTCTTCTCCATGAGGAAATTGCGAACAAGGTCGACGGTCGAAAGGTCTTTGCCTCGGGAGTTGATGGTTTCAAAGACCTCGTTGGCGTCGCTCGACGTGGGGGTCTGGACCTCGACGAATACCAATCCCTTCACGAGGCACTCTGCCAGCTCGTCCAGCCAATCGAGGCGTTCCTCCTCGGAATGGACGTGTTCCAAGGCGTTGGTGATGTGCCCCTTGAAGGCCAGGTAGGAGTCCTGGATGAGTTTGTGCGAAGGGCGAGTGGACTGTTCCGTCAGAGTGAGTCTGCCCGTGGCCTCGTTCCAGCTTTGGATGTAGTCCTTGAAGAAATCTCGATCAAAGAGAGAAAGCGTGAGGAAGTACTGAGGGTCCGAGTGGCGGCCGTCGCGGCGCGCTATGTAGTCGCGTTGTAGGTTGTTCGCTATCACGCGAGCCTCGGTCGAGGCCATGGTGCCAAGTGTGTCTCTGATCGCTGCGATCAGGATGGTGGACGTAGTCAGCCGCTGCTGGCCATCGAGAAGAGCCCGGGTGGTGATCTTGTCGTCTGTAATGGTGACGATGGGACCGATGAAGTACTCGGAGGAAGCTTGGCTACCTGTCCGGCGTGCCCGCATGAACTTCTGAATGTCGGCCCAGTACGTGTCCACTTCGCGCTTTCCCCACGCGTATTGGCGCTGACTGTCGTCCGGCACCTCGACCGGCGGGTTATTGGCTCCGATGAGCTGGCCGAGCGTCTGGCGGGCGGCGTTCTTGATGATGGCCATGCTGTTCCTTCCCGAGTCTCGCCAGAGGTTATCTCGGTGGGTGGCACTGGCATTGCTGGTTGAGTCAACTACGTCAAGAAGTGCGTAGTTTATGCCGATTGATACCGAATAGGCTTATGTGAGATCGAAGCGTCCGCTGGCGCCACGGGGGTCTGATAGCTTCGTTTCTTCTTGCTGGCCAAGCTGTGAGGGTGGGGGATGGAGACGCGGATTCCCAGGACGAGTGCCCATGGTTTGCACGATATTCTTGTGCAGGTGTGGGAGTCGGGGGCACAAAACTTCCGGAGCGGATGGGCTGAAGCCCTCGGCGTGGAGTGGGGTTCGTCTGAATTCGCTCGTCGACATGCCGAGGTCGCGGGCCTTCTTGCGGAGACCATCCAACAGGTTCATGCGCTTCCCGAGACTCAGCAGTATCGGTATTCGCGCTACTTTCCGCAGTGGTGGACGGCCGTTGTCCAGCCGGACCTCAACTGGGCGGACCCGGGGCGGCCGGCCCGCGTGTTGGTGACACAGGAAACACTCGACCACCTGGCGTCGGCGGCCGATCTCCTCCAGAGCGCACTGGGGGGCACCTGTTCCGCTCCCGTGGGGTCGAACCTGGAGACTCTGAGGGATAGTTGCGGATCTTGGCTCGAACTCCTGGCGCAGACGCCGGACGGAGAGCTGGCGCCCTCCTTGCGAGAGGAGATCGCAGCGCAGATTCGGCATCTCCTGTGGCTGATCGACAATGCCTTCCTGTTCGGCACTGCTCGGATCTCCCGTGAGGCCACCTCGGTCATCGGATCGATTGCGCAGGCATCCACGGCGCTGACCGGTCAGGACCCGCAGAACGGCGGAAGATGGCGGCGTGGGTTCGTGACATTTGTTGCGGCGTCGGCCCTGTTCGCCACGGGCGCGACGCAGCTACAAACGGCGCTTGATGCGGGCTCGGGAGTAGTCCAGGAGATCACCCAGGTCGTCGAGAGCGTGACGGGGTCGGCGGGATAGGCGCTCGACCCCGTAGGGTGCCGTGTCAGCCTGCTGCGATCGTTGAGTACGTCCACACGTCGGCGGGGATCTCATGGCGCAGCTGCCAAGTGATCCCCATCGGCTTGCTGCCCTTGTGCGTCACGTACTCGGCCGGGCCGAGGAGGAGCCAAGGCTGGGGTCCGCCGATATCGGTCTTCTTGTAGCGGCGCACGAAGAGGAGGACGTGGGATCCTTCTTCCTTGTGTCGCTGGTAGCGGCGTCCCGTTGCTGAGGTGTCCGAGGTCCGGTTCTGGGACTCCCAGTGGAAGCGGAACTCGTTCAAGGCGTAGTCGTGATAGCGAGTCTGCGGTGAGAAGTCCTTCTCGTCCTTCTCGAGGGTGATGAACAGAGCATCTGTCGTGATGTTCTCGCACCACTTCACGCCCTCCCGGAAGTGGCCGGGGAGGTCTTGGTGTACGTGCGCTTGACCCAAGGCGGGGAGGATTTCCTCACGGCTGTACGAGGCGTGGACGGTCAAGGGGAGGCCGGCGAGCGATCCACTCAGGCTGATCGGGACGTGGTCGAGCCGGTCCAGTGCGTGCGCCAGTACCTGACGGAGTTCGTTCCGGAAGTCCTGCTGCGGGCGGAGAGACTCCAGGCCCTCTTCGTAGCTGGTGAAACCGCTGAGCGGCCAGAGCGAGAAGTAGAGCATGCGCGCGAAGGCTTGATCGCGCTCGTTCAGTTCGCTGTAACGAGGAGCGTCGTCCTCGACGATCTTGGAGTAGGCGGCGATCCGCTCAGGATCGTCAGAGTGGTGGAAAGCCGAGACGCGCTTGAGGAGCGACTCCTCGCCCTCCGGAGCGCCCTTCGGCAGGAGCCCGGAGCGACGGAGCAGCCCCGTCCAGGAGTTGCCGTTGCCGCGGTAGATCTCCTTCAGTTCGCGACCGCTCTCGTGCAGGTAGTCCGCGAGGTCGGGGGTGCCGTAGCGCCTCACCTCCTGCGCGAGCTGCGTGACGTTGACGCTGATCTGGCTGCGGATGTTGTTGATGATCAGGTCCTTGGCCTTGGACTCAAGGATGATCTGGCAGCCAGAGGGAAGCTGGGGGAAGTCGTGCTCAATGCTCGCGAGCAGGCGGTTGCGCGTCAGGTTCGTCAGGGCGCGGAACTGCTCTTCGAAACGGAACTCCTTCCGGTGCTGCCCGATGAAGTCCAGCACGGTGAGCACTGCCTTGTTCTCCGTGCGACGCAGGCCCCGGCCCAACTGCTGGAGGAAGACCGTGGCGCTGGACGTCGGGCGCAACATGAGGAGCGTGTCGACGTCCGGGATGTCCAGACCCTCGTTGAAGAGGTCAACAGAGAAGATCACTTGGAGGTCGCCGGCGCGAAGGGCAGCGAGGGCGGTCTTCCGTTCCTCCCGGGGGGTCTCACCCGAGAGGGCGACAGCCTTGAGGCCAGCGCGACGGAAGAACTCCGCCATGAACATGGCGTGGGCTACGGAGACGCAGAAGCCGAGCGCGCGCATGGCTCCCGGGTTTGCCACCTTGTCCTGGACGGCCTGAAGGACGAGGCGTGCCCGGGCGTCATTGCCGGTGAAGAGCTCGCTGAGAGCCGATGAGTCGTAGCCCCCGCGCTTCCAGGTCACCGCGCTCATGTCGGTGTTGTCGGTGATCCCGAAGTAGTGGAACGGGCTCAGTAGGTCGTTCTCCAACGCTTCCCACAGCCGCATTTCGGCTGCGACACGGCCGTCGAGGAACTCGTCCTGGACGTTGCGGCCGTCCATGCGCTCCGGCGTCGCTGTGAGCCCCAGGAACTCCAGCGGGCGGAAGTGGTCAATGATCTTCCGGTAGGTCGCGGAGACACCGTGATGGAACTCATCGATGACGATGACGTCGAACTGGTCCGGAGATAGCTGCTCCAGCCGCTGCGGATT
Source organism: Streptomyces sp. NPDC055103 (assembly GCF_053607625.1). Classification (NCBI taxonomy): domain Bacteria; kingdom Bacillati; phylum Actinomycetota; class Actinomycetes; order Kitasatosporales; family Streptomycetaceae; genus Streptomyces; species Streptomyces sp. NPDC055103. Next base: position 56,592 of record NZ_JBSGTX010000022.1, on the reverse strand, counting down.
CAGAGACTGCACGCTCGCGAAGACGTGCCGCCACTCCGTAGGTGCGGTACCGCTGTGGAGCTCCTCGCCGAAGTTCGCGTCCACGAGCACGTCCTGGTACGTGCGCAGCGACTGGCGCAGAATCTCCTGTCGGTGGGCGACAAACAGCAACCGCAGGTCGCGGCCGTGCTGTTGCCGGAGGCGCTTGTAGTCGAGGGCTGCCATGACCGTCTTGCCCGTGCCGGTCGCTGCCACGAGGAGATTGCGGTGACGGTCGTGGACCTCTCGCTCCACCTGGAGCCGCTCCAGCATGTCCCGCTGGTGGGGGTACGGCCGTACCTCAAGGCCTGACAGAGTGATCCGCTGATCGGCCGTTGCCCCCTTGCCCTGGCCCGCAATCTGGAGCGCCTCGCTGAGACGGGCTGCGTCGCGGTGGGGGTCGTATGGCTCGAAGGACGGGTCACTCCAGTAGGCGTCGAAGGTCGCTTCGAACTTACGGATGACGTCCGGGGTCGCGACGGACGAAAGGCGAACGTTCCACTCCAGCCCGTCGAGGAGCGCCGCCTTGGAGAGGTTGGAGCTACCGACGTACGCGGTGTCGTAGCCGCTGTTCCGGCGGAAGAGCCACGCCTTCGCATGCAAGCGTGTCGAGCGGAGCTCGTAGTTGACCTTCACCTCTGCGTTGAAGCGCTGGACGAGGCGGTCGAGCGCCTGTCGCTCCGTTGCACCGATGTACGTGGTCGTGATGACCCGTATGGGAACACCCCGCGCATGGGCTGCCTCCAGCGACTGTTCGATGACGCGGAGACCGTGCCACTTCACGAAGGCGCAGAGGAGGTCCACCCGGTCAGCCGTCGCGAGCTCCGCTCGCAGCTCGAACCCCAGGCTGGGATCTTCCGGCGCGTTGGTGATGAGGGCTGTTTCCGCGAGCGGGGTCGCAGGGCGTATGCGATAGACGCCCTGGGCTTCCTGTGCTGCGATCGCAAGGAGCTGGCGCGGACCCTCGGCAATGAGGTCGACCCATTCGCGGGCGCCCTCGATGGTGCTCATGGATTCGAGGATGTGGTTCGCCGCATGCACGCGGTCCGCCTCAGGCAGTCCGGCGAGGATGCGACGCACGGTGTCGGACACGTGCAGTGCCAGAACCCGTGGGGAGGACTCGGGGCCGACGGCATCCTCGATGGCGTGCCAGCCGCGATCCGTGAGCGTCTTGAGGTGTGCTTCGAGCCGCAGAGTCATCAACTGCTCATAGAGACCCGAGATCGGCTCGCCGGCTTCGGACAACGCGCTCATCGTCTTCCCCTCCCTGATCAACCTCCCCATTGGTATCAGCCGTCACGGAGCTTTCGCCGAGGTGCGGAGGATTACAGGGACGCGGGAGCCCCGTGGCACTCCCCGTACGTGCTCTTCGAGCCGCACCAGCAAGCTGCGTCGCGGGCCGGGGGCCAGGCGGTGGCGCGGGCTCGGGCGGCCAAGGTGGTGGCGTATTGGGGGAGGAGGTCCGCGTTTGACGGGGAGGTGGATTCCGAGGCTGCGAAGGCTTCGTAGGAGGGGACCGTCGCTCGGACGATGCCCAGGTTCGGGGTGCCCGCCTGGGAGAGTTCGCGGAGGGAGGCCTCGATGTCCGTCAGGTGCGCCCGGTACGTGGGGTACTCGGCTTCCAGTTCCGGGTACGCCGCCAGGAGCTCGTCGAGTTCCGCTTCCGGCCAGTGCAGCACCGCGACCGGGAACGGGCGGGACAGGGCCGTGCGGTACGTGCCCAGTTCCGAGCGGAGGCGGGCGATCTCCGCCTGGAGTTCCGCCGGGTCCGAGGAGCCCAGCGACCAGAGGCGCTTCGGGTCGTGGAGCTCGTCCAGGGGGACGGCCCCCGTGTGGAGCCGGTCCGCCAGGGTGTCCCAGTCGTCGTGGGGGAGCGCCAGCATCCTGCGGATCCTGTGGCGGGTGGTGATGAGGGACTGGGTGGGATGGGGGAGGTCGTCCGGGGCGGGTGTGGGGACCAGGAGTGCGGCCGCTTCTGTGAGCGTCGACTCCGCCGCTTCCAGCTCGTCGTGCGCCTCCAGCGTCTCCGCCGTGATCTCCCAGGCCGCCGCGTCCGCCGGCTTCGCGCGCCGTACGCCGTCGATGATCGCCCGCGCCTCGGCCTCGTGACCGTACTCCCAGAGGTTCGCCGCCTTCAGCGCCCTGATCAGGAGCGGGTTCGCGGGGGAGGAGTCGAGGAGTGTGTCGTAGAGGGCCGTCGCCCCCGGGCGGTCGCCCGCCAGTTCCCGGTGGGCCGCGGCCTGGAGGTACAGGGGTTCCCGGTCACCCGGGTACTGCGCCGCTGTGCGCAGCAGGCGCTCGGCTTCGGTGATGTGGGCGGCAGGCGTGTCGGGGCGCATGCCCTCCACCGTACTGCTGTACGGGCCTGGAGAGTTGGCGCCTCAGCGCTTATCGTGCCCCGCGTGCGGGACAGGGTGGGGCAGCGGGTGCCGGTCGTCGTCCAGACGCGGGGGCGGCGGCGTACGGGCGCGCGTGTGTTGTGGGTGTGTGCCGAGACCGTCGTCACCTGCGGGGTTCTCGTACTCCTCCTCGTCGTGCACCAGCTCTGGTGGACCAACCAGGAGGCCCGCGCGCTGGCCCGCGAGCAGGTGACCGTTCTCGAGCGGGAGTGGGGGGTCTCCGCCCCCGGGGGCGATGTGACCGACGTGGCCCCTGGGGATGGCGATGTCGTGGGTGGTGCGGACGGTGCCGTGCGTGAGGGGGCTGGGGCTGCGGATCCTGGCGCGGAGCCCGTGGAGGGGGTCGGGGGTGGGGACTCTCCGGGAGCCGGGGGGTCGTCCTCCCCCCGCACCCCGCTCGTCCCCGACTCCCGCGCCTTCGCCGTCCTCCGTATCCCCCGGATCGGCCTCACCGCCCCCGTCGCCCAGGGCATCTCCAAGCGTTCCGTCCTCGACAAGGGGTACGTCGGGCACTACCCCGGCACCGCCGGGCCCGGGCTCCCCGGGAACTTCGCCCTCGCCGGGCATCGCAACACCCACGGCGAGCCCTTCCGGTACATCAACCGGCTCCGCGAGGGAGACCGCATCACCGTGCGGACCCGGGAGCGGACCTACACCTACCGCGTCGACCAGGTGCTGCCGCAGACCGCGCCCCGTGACGTCGGCGTCGTCCGGGCCGTTCCCCGCTCCCTCGTCAAGCCGTCCTACGGCTACTCCAGCCCCGGGTCCTACCTCACCCTCACCACCTGCACCCCCGAGTTCAGCAGCGCCTACCGGCTCGTCGTCTGGGCGAAGCTAGTCTCGACCGGGTGAACCGGCTGATCAGACGCAGGCCCCACTGCGTCAACGCGGGGCTGCTCGCCCTCGTCGTGAATCTCGCCGTGGCCGTCTCCGTCAGCCTCCTCGGGGGGCCGGACACCGATGACGAGCGGGCCGACGAGGACGTCCTCGCCCTGGAGGAGTTCACCCGTGCGGCCGTCGGGCCGGTCGACTCGCCCGTGAGTGCGGTGAGTGCGGTGATGAGTGCGGTGAGTTCGGCGAGTTCGGTGGTGAGCGTGGGGGTGCCGGGCGTCATTCCGGCCGTGCCGGCGCCGGCACGGGCGTGGGCGCGGTGTCGGGGCGTCGTTCCGGCCGTTCGGCGGTGCGCGTGGCGCCGGGGCGTCGTTCCGGGCGGCGGCCCAGTGCCAGCGTGATCGCTCCGCCGGTCAGGGCCAGGCCCGCCGAGACCAGGAGTGCCGTGTCCGGGCCCGTCGTCGTCAGCGCGAGCGTCAGGGCCACGCCCGCCGCGGAACCGATGTAGCGGGCGGTGTTGTTGGCCCCCGAACCCATCGCCGCGCGCTCCGGCGGTACGGAGTCGACGGCGAGCCGCGGCAGCGCCGCGTTCAGCAGGCCGCTGCCCGCACCCGCCACGAGGAGGCCGGGGAGGAGGCGGGGCCAGGGGCCTTCCAGGCCTCCGACGAGGGTCAGGACTCCCGCCGCCGACAGGGCGAAACCCCACGTCAGCTGGTACGCGGCAGACAACCGGCCCGCCAGGCGGCGCGCCTGGAGGGCCACCACGAACGCGGTGCCCGACCAGAGCACGAACAGCCAGGCCGCCCCCAGCGGCGACATCCCCGCCCCGCTCTGGAGCAGCGCGGGCACCACGCTGAACAGGCCGATCACCGCCAGGCCCGTGAACAGCGCCCCGAGCGTCGACGCCAGGAACGCCGGCCGGCGCAGGAGCGCCAGGTCGACCATGGGCGTACGGCTCCGCTGCTCGACCGCCACGAAGAGCGCCGTGAGCACGGCCGCGGCCAGGAGCAGGAGCCCCACCGGGGCCCGGAGCCAACCGTCCCGGCCGAGCGTGAGCGCGGTCAGCAGCGCTGCCAGGGACAGTCCGAGCACCAGGGCGCCGGGGATGTCGGGACGGGTCCGCCGTGCCCCCTTCGCCGTGTCGGGCGCGAGCGTACGGGCGCCCGCCGCCGCGATCACCAGGGCGCCGAGCCCGAGCACCGCGTACGCCAGGCGCCAGTCCACCAGGCTCAGCGCGCCCGCGAGCAGCGGGCCGAGCGCGATGCCGCCGCTCACCGACGCTCCCCAGACGCCGGTCGCCCTGATCCGGTCGCGGCCCGAGGGGTACGCGTCGGCCAGCAGGCCCAGACTGCCCGCGAGGACCGCCGCGCTCGCCGCGCCCTGCGCGATCCGGGCCAGGGTGAAGGTGAGCGTGGAGCCCGCGAACGCGCCGAGGCCGGTGGAGACGCCCAGGGCGAGGGTGCCGAGGAGGAAGACCCGGCGCCGTCCGTGCGCGTCGGCGAGGCTGCCGGCGATCAGGAGGAGGACGGCCAGGCCGAGCGGGGTGCCGTTGAGCAGCCACGCCCGCGCCGAGTCCGGGGTCCCGAAGGCGGCGGCCGTGTCGGGGAGGGTGAGCATCGGGGCCGTGTAGTTCATCAGCGCGACGGCCGTGGCGGCGCCGGTGACCGCGAGCGTGGCGGCGGGGCGGGCCGGTCGGGCGTGCGGAGGAGCTCCGGAGGCGGTGGCTGACTGGGGCACGGCAGGGACCTCCACCCTTAGGTTCAGTGAACGAACCTAAGCTAGCAGCTAAGTTCATTCAATGAACCCTGGTTGGGTACGATGGGTCCCATGGCTCTCGGCAAGGACTACGCCCACCAGCAGTGCTCCATCGCCCGCGCCCTTGAGGTCGTCGGTGAGCGCTGGACCCTCCTCGTCGTCCGCGACGCCTTCTACGGCGTCCGCCGCTACAACGACTTCCTCGTCCACCTCGGTGCCCCCCGCGCCGTCCTCGCCGCCCGGCTCCAGGCCCTCGTCGAGGCCGGCGTCCTCGACCGGCGGTGCTACCGGCAGTCGCCCCCGCGCGACGAGTACGTGCTCACCGAGCGTGGCCTCGCGCTCTGGCCCGTCCTGCGCTCGCTCGGCGCCTGGGGGCGGGCCGAGGTCCCCGGAGCCGTACCGGTGCGCCACTTCCACCACGCCGACTGCGGCACCGAGCTCGGCCCGTACGGCGAATGCCCCGCCTGCCGCGTCCCCGTGCCGCCCGCCGACGTCGAGAGCCGGCCCGGCGCCGGGCTCGACCCGGACCCGGGAGATCCGGTCAGCCGTGCCCTGCTGCGGCCTCGCCGTCTGCTCGTCCCGCTGTTCCCCGAGGCCGGGAACGTCGTCCCCGGTCTCGGGAACGTCGTCCCCGAGGCCGGGAACATCGTCTCTGCGGCCGGGAACTCCTGATCGATCCCGAGCGTCCTTCGGGTAGGAAATCCGGGTACGGAACCCGGGTAGGTCCGATGCCGTGAGACGTGCGAGAGGAGGTGGCTCGATGGTCGGCAGGAACATGCTCCTGCGCGTGCTCGCGCCGCTGTTCTTCCTCCTCGCCCTCGCCGACCTCCTCCTCTCCGACGGCGCGGGCCTCGCCGCCGTCGTCCTCGCCGCGACCACCGTCGTCTGCGCCCTGATCGGCGTCCCCGCGGCTCCCGTCGTCCCCGCCACCCGTGTCCGTACGGCGATACGGGACCGCGAGCGGCGTACGGCCTTCCTGCCCCAGCGCGACCCCGACGCCGCCGGCCGCCGCAGACCCCGAGCTCCCGGCCGTCCCCTCCTGACGGCCGCGTAGGAGCCCACGCCGGAGCCCGACGCACACCGGAAGGTCCTCACGCGGATCCGTCATGCCGAGACCCGAATCTCTCCCGGCACGACGAGACCCCACGGAGGGCTCCCTTGTCCGTCTTCGCTTCCCTGGTCGAGCGGCTCGCCGACCTGCTCCAGCCGCTCTTCGCCACCACCGCCACGGCCGCCGCGATCGTCCTCTTCACGATGCTCGTACGCCTCGCGATCCACCCGCTCTCCCGGGCGTCCGCGCGCGGCCAGAAGGCCCGCACCCGGATCGCGCCGCAGCTCGCCGCGCTCCGCAAGAAGCACGCCAAGAACCCCGAGCGCCTCAAGAAGGCGATGCTGGAACTGCACGCCGAGGAGAAGGTGTCGCCCTTCGCCGGGATCCTGCCCAGCCTCCTCCAGGCGCCCGCGTTCTTCCTGATGTACCACCTCTTCTCCGGCGACCGGATGGCCGGGCACACGCTCTTCGCCGCCCCGCTCGGCGACCACTGGGCCGACGCCCTCTCCCACGGCGGCGTCCTCGGTCCGGCGGGGCGGGTCTATCTCGTCCTCTTCGCGGTCGTCACCGCCGTGGCCGTCTTCGCCTACCGCCGCACCAAGCGGCAGCTCGCCGCCCAGCCCCTCGACCTGGGGCAGCCCACGCCCGGCGCGGGCGCGATCGCCAAGGTCATGCCGCTGCTCTCCTTCGCCACCCTGATCACGGTCGCCGTCGTCCCCCTCGCCGCCGCCCTCTACATCGTCACCAGCACCACCTGGAGCGCCGTCGAGCGGGCGTTCCTCTTCCGGGAGGAGAGCGAGAAGGAGCCCTCAGGCGCCGTTGCTACTCGCGCGTAAGGGTCCAGTGCGTGAACGGGGTCTTGCAGAGTGCCCCGTTCTCTTGGAGGATCGACCAATCCTCCGATGGCCGCAACCCATCGGCCGGGGCACCCTCAGGGCCCTTCCCGGGCCCACCTCGACCACCGGGAGAAGACCATGAAGCTGCTGCGCGTAGGACCGCCGGGAGCCGAGCGTCCTGCCCTGCTCGACCAGGACGGGGTCCTTCGTGACCTGTCCGCGCTGGTCGACGACATCGACGGAGGCCTCCTCGCCGACGCCTCCGCGCTCGACCGGATCCGGGGCGCGGCCGGAGCCGGCGTGCTGCCCGCGCTCGACGCGACCGGGCTGCGCGTCGGCCCGCCGGTCGGCCGGATCGGCAAGGTCGTGTGCATCGGGCTGAACTACCACGGGCACGCCGCCGAGACGGGCCAGGCCACCCCGGCCGAGCCCGTCGTCTTCCTCAAAGCCGCCGACACGGTCGTCGGCCCGGACGACACCGTGCTCGTACCGCGCGGCTCGGTGAAGACCGACTGGGAGGTGGAGCTCGCGATCGTCATCGGCCGCACCGCCCGCTACCTGGAGACCGACGAGCAGGCCCTCGCGCACGTCGCCGGCTACGCGGTCGCCCACGACGTCTCCGAGCGCGAGTGGCAGATCGAGCGCGGCGGCACCTGGGACAAGGGCAAGAACTGCGAGACCTTCAACCCCCTCGGCCCCTGGCTCGTCACCGCTGACGAGGTGCCGGACCCGCAGGCCCTCTCGCTGCGGCTCTGGGTCAACGGCGAGCTCAAGCAGGACGGTCACACCTCGGACCAGATCTTCCCGGTCGCGGAGGTCGTCCGGTACGTCAGCCAGTTCATGACGCTGCACCCGGGCGACGTCATCAACACCGGCACGCCCGCGGGCGTCGCCATGGGCCAGCCCGAGCCCAAGCCGTACCTGCGCCCGGGCGACGTAGTCGAACTGGAGGTCGCGGGGCTCGGCCGGCAGCGGCAGGAGCTCAAGGGCGCCTGACGGTGGCGTGAAAGCCGCTGCCTGAAATGTCGGAAATGGGCGGCGCTCCCGCGTGGGGCGTCGCCAATTTCATACCGTTTTTGCATATTGCCCCCTATGGAACACGACGAACACGACACGCACGACCGGCGGCCCGCCCGGCGCCGTCTCGCCGTCATCGCCGCGGCCACGGTCGGGGCCACCGCCCTGGTCGGCGCGCTGGCGGTCAACGGCTTCGCCGATCCCCTGCCGGGCGGCCTCGGCCCCTGCCTGCCGGGCAACTGCCCGCCCGACGGCTACCCCGACATCGGCAACGGCACCGTCATCTTCCGCGACAACAACATCAACGTCTTCGTCGGCGGCGACTTCCTCGTCCGCGAGGCCGCGGCCGAGGCCGAGGGCAAGGTCGTCGTCCTCGGCGGCTTCGACCAGAACAAGCGCGCCGGCGTCTCGGGCGTCTACAACGTCGGCGTCGCCGGTGTCGGCTCGCGTGTCCCGCCCGAGAACGACACCGACTTCCTCACCGTCGGCAAGGACCTCACGGTGGCGTCCGGGCAGAGCCTCCTCGCCGAGGAGGGCACGGTCAAGGGCGTCGTACGGTACGGGGGCGTGCTCTCCGGGACGGTCACGCCCACCCCGGTCCACGACAGCGCCGCGGCCGACAAGTACACCGCCCTCCGGGGGCAGCTCACCGACGCCAGCCAGTGCTACGCCTACGTCGGCGGCGCCTCCCGCACCCCCACCGGAACCGCCGTCAACAAGGGCACGGAGACGCTCTTCACGGGTGACGGCACCTCGGCGCTCCAGGTCTTCACCGTCGACTTCGACCTGGAGTCGGCGAGCGGCGGGCATCAGGACATCCGCTTCGAGGGCATCCCGGCCGACGCGACCGTCCTCGTCAACATCCTCGGCGCCGACCGCACCGTCGACACCTACACCGCCGGGCTGCCGGACGGCCTGCGCGACCGGGTCCTGTGGAACTTCCCGGACGCCACGACGGTCAAGTTCGAGGGGACGGCACAGTTCGCGGGCAGCGTCCTGATCGGCAACCAGTCCAGCACGGCGACGGTCACGATGCCGGGCACGAACGGCCGCTTCTTCACCACGGGGAACCTGACCCACGCCTCGGAGGCCAACGGAGGCGGTGGCCAGGAGATCCACGCCTATCCGTTCAACGGCGACCTTCCGTCGTGTACGGATCCCACGCCGACGCCGACCCCGACGGACCCGACTCCCACCCCGACGGACCCGACGCCGACCCCGACGGACCCGACGCTCACCCCGACGGACCCGACGCCGACGGACCCGACGCCCACCCCGACGGACCCGACGCCCACGCCCACGGACCCGACCCCGAATCCCACCGACCCCACGACCGGCGGCTCGACGGGCGGCGCGAACGGCGGGGACTCGGGCGGCCACACGTCGGGCGGCCACACGAGCGGCGGTGACACCGGCGGTTACGGCGACTCCGGCGGCAACCACGGCCCGAACGGCGGCGGCGAGCTGCCCGAGACCGGCGCCGGCACCGGGAAGATCGTCATGGGCGTCACCGCCGCCGGCCTCGCCCTCGGCGGCGGGATCCTCGTGACCCTCAGCCGTCGCCGGCGGCGTACGAACTGAGCAGCAGCTCCAGCGCCTCGACGACCATCGCGTGGTCCTCGGCCTGCGGCAGGCCCGAGACCGTGACCGAGCCGATCACCCCCGCGCCCTCGACCGCGACCGGGAACGAACCGCCATGGGCGGCGTACCGGTCGGGGTCGAGACGCGAGGACGCCTCGAAGGTCGTTCCCTTGGCACGGAACCGCGCGCCGACCAGGAACGAGCTCGCGCCGTACCGCTCGACGACCCGCCGCTTCCGGTCGATCCAGGCGTCGTTGTCCGCGCTGGACCCCGGCAGGGCGCAGTGGAACAGTTGCTGCGCCCCGCGCCGGACGTCGATCGCGACGGGCGCCCGCCGCTCCCGGGCCAGGCCGACGAGGAGGGTGCCGAGCGTCCAGGCGTCCTCGTACGTGAAGCGGCGGAGGACCAGGCGGGCCTCCTGCGCCTCCAGTTCCTGGACCTCGCTCACAGCGTCACCGTGATCCCCTCGCGGGCCGACCGCTTCGCCGCCTCCAGGACGTCGAGCGCGGCGGCGGCCTCGTGCGCGGTGACCGGGTTCTCGCCGGTGCCGCGCAGGGCGGCGGCGACGGCCGCGTAGTACGCCGGGTAGGCGCCGGGCAGCGAGGGGACCGGGGCGCCGCCGCCGGTCAGCGGGGACTCCCCGGAGCCGAGCCGGCCCCACAGCGCCTCCGGCTCCACGCCCCAGACCGTGCCGGGCACCGGCCGCAGACCGTCGCGCAGGGCGGCCTCCTGCGGGTCGAGCCCGTACTTCACGAAGCCCGCGCGCTGCCCGAGCACCCGGAAGCGGGGGCCGAGCTGGGCGGTGGTGGCGCTCACGTACAGATGGGACCGGACACCGCCGGCGTGCGTGACCGCGATGAACGTGTCGTCGTCGGCGGCCGCGCCCGGGCGACGGACGTCCGACTCCGCGTACACCGAGACCGCCGGGCCGAAGAGCACGAGGGCCTGGTCGACGACGTGGCTGCCCAGGTCGTACAGCAGCCCGCCGATCTCCTCGGGCGCGCCCGACTCCCGCCAGCCGCCCTTGGGCTGCGGACGCCAGCGCTCGAAGCGGGACTCGAAGCGCTGGACCTTGCCGAGCGCGTCCTCGTCGAGGAGCCGACGGAGCGTCAGGAAGTCGTTGTCCCAGCGGCGGTTCTGGAAGACCGAGAGCAGCAGGCCCCGCTCCTCGGCGAGGGCGGCGAGGCCGCGCGCCTCGGCGGCGGTCCCGGCGAGCGGCTTGTCGACGACGACCGGGATCCCGGCCTCCAGGGCGGCCGTCGCGACCGTGACGTGCGTCTTGTTGGGGGAGGCGACGACGACCAGGTCGAGCGCGTCCGCCCCCGGCGCCCACAGCTCCTCGGGGGACGCCACGACTCGTACGCCCGGGTGGGCGGCGCGGGCCTCGGCGGCCCGCTCCGGGTTGCCGGTGGTGACGGCGGCGAGGACGAGGTCCTCGGAGGCGGCGATCAGCGGAGCGTGGAAGACGGAGCCCGCGAGGCCGTAGCCGACGAGTCCGACGCGGAGCGGGGTGCGCGGGGCACGCGGGGTACGGGAGTCGGTGCCAGTCATGCGTCTCACTTAAGCAACGCTGTTGCCAAAGTGCAAGCGACCGCGACAATGGGGGCGTGAAGCAGGAGCAGAGGTATACGAGGGGCCTGGGCGGCGTGAACGTACCGGCGCTGCGCAGCCACAACGCGGCGCTCGTGCTCGACCTGCTCCGCACGGCGGGGGAGGCGGGTATCAGCCGCCTGGAGCTGGCCGAGCGGACCGGGCTCACCCCGCAGGCCGTCAGCAAGATCACCGCCCGGCTCCGGTCCGAGGGCCTCGCGGCGGAGGCGGGCCACCGCGCGTCGACGGGCGGCAAACCCCGTACGGTCCTGCGCCTGGTGCCCTCCGCCGGGTACGCGGTCGGCGTCCACCTCGATCGCGACGAGCTGACGACGCTCCTGACGGACCTCGCGGGCACGGTCGTGGCACTGCGCCGCCGCCCGGTCGACCTGGGGGAGGGGGCGGGGCCGGTCCTGGACGCGGTCACGGGAGAGGTACGAGCGCTGCTCACGCACCCGGACGGGGAGGAGGGCGGTCCGGTCGGCCACGTTCTCGGCGCCGGGGAGGCGGCCGGTCCCGTTCCCGACTCCGTCCCCGGTGTCGGGGACTCCCTCGGCCCCGTCCTCGGTGTCGGGGACTCCCTCGGCCCCGTCCTCGGTGTCGGGGACTCCCTCGGCCGCCCCGTCCTCGGTGTCGGCGTCGCCATGCCAGGGCCCCTGGACCATCGCGCCGGGGTGGCCGGCCGCGTGACCGGTTTCCCCTCCTGGGACGGGCATCCGGTACGGGACGAGCTGGCCCGGCGCCTCGGCCTGCCCGTCGTGCTCGACAAGGACACGAACGCCGCCGCCCTCGGCCTCGCCCTGCGGCCCGTCGCCCCCGGCTCCTTCGCCTACCTCCACCTCGGTACGGGTCTGGGCGCCGGTCTCGTCCTCGGCGGCGCGCCGCTGCGCGGGGACAGGACCGGGGCGGGCGAGTTCGGGCACCAGACCGTCCAGCTCGACGGACCCCCGTGCGACTGCGGCGGACGCGGCTGCCTTGAGGTCCTCTGCCTGGCGGCGGTCGCGCGCGCCGAACTCGCCGAGGCCGCGCGGATCCTCGGCGCGGGCGCGGCCAACCTCGTACGGCTCCTCGACATCGATCAGGTCCTGCTCGGCGGGCGGGTGGTGCTCGGCGCGCCGGAGGTGTTCACCGACGGGGTCCGGGCGGTCCTCGCCGGGCTCGGGCTCCCGACGCCGGTCGCCGTCGCCACGGCCCCGCAGGCGGTGGCGGTGGGGGCGGCATGGCTCGTTCTCGCCCCGATCTTCGGACAATAGGCTGATCGGGCGGATTGTGCGGGCAGTCCGGAGGCGTGCACGGTGTCGCTGCCCGGCCCGCCCGTCCGGGCATGGCAGCGTCGCGGCCGACCCGTACGCCCGCGAGCAGCAAAGGCAGCCGCCCCATGGCATCCGCCCCCCTGCACCAGCGCAGCGCCCTCGTCGTGCCACTGCCCGAGCCCGAGCCCGAGCCCCTGCCCGAGCCCGAGCCCCTGCCCGAGCCCGAGCCCCTGCCCGAGCCCGTGCCCCTGCCCCTGGCCGCGACGGCCCGAGCGACGCCGAGAGCGACGGCCCGAGTCAGGTTCGGGGCGACGGCCAGAGCGGCGGCGAGAGCGGCGGCCGTCTCGACGGTCACCGCGACCGCGGCCCTCGCCCTCGCGGCTCCCGCCCTCGCGGCTCCCGCGCTCGCGGCCCCCGCCCCCGAGACTCCGGCCTCCGTGGCCCCCGCCCCCGGCGCACCGGCCTCCGCCGCCCCCGCCCCCGACGCCCCGGTCCAGGTCCCCGCTCCCGACCCGCCCGCGCCCTCCTGCGGCGCGGCCCCCGACGGCGGGTTCCCGCTCGCGACCCGGATCCACGGCGGCCCGGCCGACTACCCCGCCGGCGGCCCTCCCCAGGAGTGGAAGCTCGACCTCACGAACACCACCGACACGTCCTGCACCGGCATCCACCCCGTTCTCGTCCTCGCCGACCGGGCACGTTCCCTCCAACCCCGCCAGATCCGCTTCGAGTTCTACGACGAGGGCTCGGCCCGCTGGCGGCCCGTGGCCTTCGAGGCGACGGAGGAGGCCGAGAACGTGGGCGCGTTCACCGCCTTCGGCGGCTTCGCGGTCCCCGCGGGCGACACCCTCACCGTCCCCGTACGGCTCGCGTTCCGCGAGGGCACCGCCCCCGACGAGGTCGTCGTGAGCGCGGCGGTCGTCCAGCGCAGGGGCGCCGACGGCGACTGGATCGGCGCCTCCGGCGACTACCGCCTGACCGTCGGCCCCGCCCTGCCCGACGGATCCGCTACGCCCGAGCCTCCCGACGGCGCGGCCGACCCGTCGGCCCCCACCGGCAAGGAGCCGGCGCAACCCAAGGACCCGAAGGGTGCGGACCTGACCGCCCCGAGCCGCGAACTCGCCAGCACGGGAGAGGAGTCCGACCGGTCCGCCCTCGTCCTCGCCCCCTTCGCCGCCGCGCTGACCCTGCTCGGCGCCACCCTCGTCGGAACCGCCCGACGCACGCTCCGGCGTACGGTTCGGCGTACGGTCCGACGGACCGCACGAGCCCCCCGAAACCCCCGGCACCCCTGAGTCACGTTCCGTACACCTCCGCGTTCATCCCCGTCTGCGACGATCCCTCCGTGAACTACCAGACCGCCCCCGTCGACCCCGGCGCCCCCGTCCGTTCCGGCGTTCCCGAGCACGGCAGGGTCCCCAAGTACTACGCCGTGAAGGCGAAACTCGTCCTGCTCGTGGACGAGTTGGGTGAGGGTGGGCCGCTGCCCACCGAGCGTGATCTCGCCGTCCGGTACGAGGTGTCCCGCGAGACCGTCCGGCAGGCGCTGCGCGAGCTGCTCCTGGAGGGCAGGGTGCGCCGCCAGGGCCGGGGCACGGTCGTCGCGGGGCCCAAGCTCGAACAGCCCCTCTCGCTCGCCAGCTACACGGAGGGCGTCCGCCGTCAGGGCCGCCGCCCCGGCCGCAGCCTGATCTCCCTCGACCGCTTCCCCTGCCCGGAGGCGCTCGCGCCCGAGATCGGCGCCGAACGCGGCGAGCCCGTCTGGCACATGGAGCGCGTGCTGCTCGCCGACGACGAGCGGGTCGGCCTGGAGAGCACGTACGTCTCCGAGGCCCGCGCCCCGCGCCTGGACGCCGACTTCGACCCGGACTCCTCCTTCTACGCCTACCTCCACGACCACCTCGGTGTGACCTTCGGCGACGCCGACGAGCGGATCGAGACCGTGCTCGCGACCCCGCGCGAGGCCCTGCTCATCGGCACCCCGCCCGCCCTGCCGATGCTGCTGCTCCACCGCGTCTCCCGGGACACCGCGGGGCGGCCCCTGGAGCGGGTCCGCACCCTCTACCGCGGTGACCGCTTCAGCTTCACCGCGCATTTGGGCCGCCAGGACTGACACCGTCGGCCTCCGAGCGCCAACGCCACACCTCCACGGGCATCACGAAACATCACGAACGGGTAACGGGTCTGGTCCAAGCTTGTCGGGCCGTTCACCGTCCCGTTGCCCACCGGATCCGCCCAAGCCACCCACCGCCACGACCGTTTCGGCCATGAAGGTGATCGTCGTAGGAGCCGGCGTGGTGGGAACCATGCACGCCTGGCAGGCAGTGGAACGCGGCCACGAGGTCGTACACATCGAGCGCGAGGCGGAGGCACGCGGAGCGTCCCTCCGAAACTTCGGCCAGATCTGGGTGAGCGGGCGCGCGGGCGGGGAGGAGCTCGACACCGCCCTGCGCGCCCGCGAACTATGGGAGGGCATCGGGGCCCGGGTCCCCGGGCTCGGCTTCCGGGCCATCGGCTCCCTCACGCCCGTGCGTGACGACCTGGAACTGGCCGTCGCCGAGGCCGCCCTCGCCCGGCCCGACGCCGCCGCCCGTGGCTACAAGCTGCTGACGGCGGACGAGGCCCGCGCGGTCAACCCGGCGCTGAGAGGCGCGTTCGAGGCGGCCCTCTGGTGCGAGCGGGACGCCGCCGTCGAGCCGCGCCTCGCCCAACTCGCCCTGCGCGAGGCCCTCCTGGCCACCGGGAAGTACACCTTCCTGCCGAACCGCGAGGTCCGTGACGTCGTCGGCGCCGACGGAAACGGGACCGCCGCCGTCCGCGACGACCGCGGCGAGACGCACACCGGCGACGCCGTCGTCCTGTGCACCGGCGCCTGGCTCTCCGGCCTCGTCCGCGAGCTCGCCGGCGAGATACCCGTCCGCCGGGTCCGGCTCCAGATGATGCAGACCGAGCCCCTCGGCGAGCCGCTCACCACCTCCGTCGCCGACGCCGACTCGTTCCGCTACTACCCGGCGTACGCCTCCGAGGCCCTCGACGCCCTCAACGCCGGCCGGCCGCAGGACCCGACGGCCGCCGCCCACAAGATGCAGCTCCTCATGGTGCAGCGACTCGACGGCGGACTGACCATCGGTGACACCCACGAGTACGAGCACCCCTTCGCCTTCGACACCGTCGAAGACCCCTACGAGCACCTGACGCGCGTCGTCGAGTCCTTCCTCGGCCGCCCGCTGCCGAAGATCAAGCGCCGCTGGGCCGGGGTGTACGCGCAGTGCGTGGACACCAGCCGGGTCGTGCACCGCCAGCGGGTCGGCGACGGCGTGTGGCTGGTGACCGGACCCGGTGGACGCGGCATGACCTGCTCGCCCGCCATCGCCGAGACGACCGCGAACGAACTGGGCTGGTGAACACAGTGAACGACAACCAGAAGCAGCACGACCTCGTCGTCCTCGACATGGCCGGGACGACCGTCGCCGACGGCGGCCTCGTCGAGCGGGCGTTCTCCGCCGCCGCCGAGCGCCTCGGCGAGGACCCCGCCACGATGATCGACTACGTCCGCGCCACCATGGGCGAGTCCAAGATCTCCGTCTTCCGCCACCTCTTCGGCGGCGACGAGAACCGCGCCCGGCAGGCCAACCTCGCCTTCGAGGAGGCGTACGGAGAGCTCGTCTCCGGCGGCCTGATCGCGCCGATCCCGGGCGCGGCCGAGGCCGTCGCCACACTGAAGGAGCAGGGCAGGACCGTCGTCCTCACCACCGGCTTCGCCCGTGTCACCCAGGACGCCGTCCTCGACGCCCTCGGCTGGCGCGACCTCGTCGGGCTGACCCTCTGCCCGGCCGACGCCGGCGGCCGCGGCCGCCCGTTCCCGGACATGGTCCTCGCGGCTTTCCTCCGTACGGGCGCGGTGGACGACGTCCGCCGGATCGCGGTCGCGGGCGACACCTCGTACGACATGCTCAGCGGCTCCCGCGCGGGCGCCGGGATCGTGGCGGGCGTCCTCACCGGAGCCCACGGCGAGAGCGCCCTCGAAGAGCACGGCGCCACCCACGTCCTCGCCTCGATCGCCGAACTCCCCGCGCTCCTCCGGGAGCTGGAGGCATGACCAGCGGCACGGGAGCGGCCGGCGGCATCCGCTTCGACGGCGTCTCCGTCGCGTACGGCGGCACCACCGTCCTCGACTCCCTCGACCTTTCGACATCTCCGAGCCGGAGGTGTTCGAGCCGCTCGGCTTCCTCGGCGTGGACCTGGGCATCGTCAACCTCGCCACCACCTCCGACGGCCGGATCACGGCCGGTCGGAGGCTCAACCGCTACCGGCAGCGGCACCGCGACTTGCGGGCCAAGCTCCAGAAGAAGCGCACCAAGAGCGCGAAGCGCGTTCTCAAGCGCGTGCGGCGCCGTGAGGCGCGGCACGCCGCGAACACCAACCACATCATCGCGAAACAGCTCGTCGCCACCGCTGGACGCACCTCGCGCGGGATCGCCCTGGAAGACCTCTCGGGCATCCGGCAGAGGGTTACGGCCAAAAAGGACCAGCGGGCACCACTGCACTCCTGGGGCTTCGCCCAACTCGGCGGTTTCGTCGAGTACAAGGCGCGCCGGGCGGGGGTGCCCGTGGTCTTCGTGGACCCGCGCAACACCTCCCGGCAGTGCTCGGAGTGCCGGCACACCCACCGCACCAACAGGGTGACCCAGGCACGGTTCGCCTGCCGGTCCTGCGGGACCGTCATACACGCGGACCACAACGGCTCCCGCAACATCGCCCACCGAGGCGAAGCCGCGTGGAAGCGGGGCGCAGTCAACCGCCCCAGAACCAGCACACACTGATTCCGGACGCAGGGGACCACGCGACAGCCAGCCGCGCTCCACTTGCCATCACGACCCTCCCGACCGAGCCGACAAACCCGGTCGTTCAGGGCCGAGAAGTTGATGACCTTCTACCGCCAGGAGGGCAGCCAGTCCGCGCAGGTCCTGGCGAGCTTCAACGGCAGCACCCCGACCGTCGTCAAGAGCTACACCTCCGACGTGATCTCCCAGCCCCAGTCCCTCACGGTGAACGTCCCCGCCGGGACGTCCAGCGTGAGCTTCCGCTTCCGTTACACCGGCGCCAGCAACTGGTACTGGACGATCGACGGGGTCAAGGTCACGGCTTCCTGATCACCGACGGGGTCAAGGTCACGGCTTCCTGATTACCCTGGGGGCGTCGCCACAGCGCTGTCGCGGCGCCCCCAGCACACCGCACGTCTTGTACGGCAGGAGTCCCGCACCCATGGCAGAGCGCAAGCCGATCGAATCCTGGCTGACCGACATGGACGGCGTCCTCATCCACGAGGGCGTTCCGATCCCCGGCGCCGACGCGTTCATCAAGAAGCTGCGGGAGACCGGGAAGCCCTTCCTGGTCCTCACGAACAACTCGATGTACACGGCCCGCGACCTGCACGCCCGCCTCATGCGGATGGGCCTCGAAGTCCCCGTCGAGAACATCTGGACCTCCGCCCTCGCCACCGCCAAGTTCCTCGACGACCAGCGCCCCGGCGGCACCGCGTACGTCATCGGCGAGGCCGGTCTCACCACCGCGCTGCACGACATCGGCTACGTCCTCACCGACCACGCCCCGGACTACGTCGTCCTCGGCGAGACCCGGACGTACTCCTTCGAGGCGATGACCAAGGCGGTACGGCTCATCAACGCCGGAGCCCGCTTCATCTGCACCAACCCCGACGAGACCGGCCCCTCCCTGGAGGGCCCCCTCCCGGCCACCGGTTCCGTCGCCGCGCTCATCACGAAGGCCACCGGCAAGGAGCCGTACTTCGCGGGCAAGCCGAACCCGCTCATGATGCGCACCGGCCTCAACGCCATCGGCGCCCACTCCGAGTCCAGCGCGATGATCGGCGACCGGATGGACACCGACATCCTGGCCGGTCTGGAGGCCGGCATGCAGACCTTCCTGGTCCTGACCGGCCTGACGAGCAAGGCAGAGATCGACCGCTTCCCGTTCCGCCCGTCCAAGATCGTCGACTCGATCGCGGACATCGTCGACCGGGTGTAGCCGCCCTCCGGCCGAGCCCCTGCGGATGCGATCAGTGCGGATCCGGGTGACCCTGCCAGTACCAGGAGGTCACGATGCGTTCAGGTTCCATTGCTCTCCGTGCCGCGGGGGCGGCCGTCGTACTCGTACTGGCACCCACGGCCGGTAGCGCGTACGCCCACGACGGGGTGAAGGTCACCGTCACCCCGTCCACCGCCTCGCCCGGCGCCGACGTCGACGTCCGCGTCCAGGGCTGCAAGGGCACGACCGGTGCCGCGAAGTCCCAGGCGTTCGTCGCCGACGTGGAGCTCACCGGCCGGGACGGCGGGGACTACCCGCTGTTCGGAGACACCACGGTCAAGTCCGGACTCGAGGACGGTACGTACAAGGTCAGCGTGACCTGTGACGGCCACGACCATCCGGACATCGGCACGGTGCAGGTCAGGCACCGGCAGCCGACCCACAAGCCGGCGCCCGAGCCGACCCACCACGCCAGCCCGGTCGCCCCCGTCCGCGCGGGCGGCGGCGGTACCGCGGCCTTCGCCGCCCCGGCGGCCCCCGGAGTCGCCCAGACCACGAGCGAGAGCGGCCTCGGCACCCCGTACACCCTGCTCGGCCTCGGCATGGCCGCGATCGCGGCCGTGGCGGTCGCCTTCCGGAGCTCCCGCCGCCGCGCCGCGGCCACGGGCTCCGGTACGGGCACGGGCGCGGGTACGGGCGCGGGCTGAGGGTGCCGTCCGGAACCCGCCCGGCGGGCACCGGGCGACTCGTCACCGGTGTGACCTGGGCGCTGCTGCTCCTCGGGCTCTGGCTCTGGGGCCGCGAGGCCGCCGAGGGCCCCGGGGGCAGCTCCGCGCCCACCCACGGCGACATCGCCGCCGTGGGCCGGCCCCTCGGCGTGGCGCTGCCCCCGTCCCACGCGCCGCTGACCCCCTCCGAGCCCCGCCGGGTGGAGGTCCCGTCCCTCGGCATCGCCGCGCCCGTCGTGGCGCGCGGCCTGGACGGTACGGGCGCGATCGACCCGCCGCCCTTCGAGCTGCCGCACACGGTGGGCTGGTTCGGCGCAGGCACCCGGCCGGGCGCGGCCGGGGCGGCCCTCCTCGTCGGCCACGTCGACACCGACACCCGCCCGGCCGTCTTCTACGGCCTGAGCGCGGCCCGCCCCGGCGCGAAGATCCGGGTCACCCGGACGGACGGCACGGTCGCCGAGTTCACGGTCGACGACGTCCAGGTCTTCCCGCGCGAACACTTCGACGCGACGAAGGTCTACGGCCCGCGCGAACCCCGCCGCGCCGAACTCCGCCTGATCACCTGCGGCGGCACCTTCGACCGCACGGCCGGCACGTACTCGGCGAACGTCGTCGTCTCGGCGTACCTCACGGGCGCGGAAGCGGGTACGGCGGGCGCGGGTACGGCGGGTGCGGGGGCGGCGGGTGCGGGGGCGGTGCTCCCGGCACCGTAGAGGCCGTGCCTCGCCCGGCCCGGAGGGCTGCCGTGTCACGATGACGGCGACCGCTCCGTACGTGCCGAGGGGCCCCGCATGTCCGTATCTCCGTGCGCGCGTCGGGCGGGACTCGCCCTCCCGGCCCTCGCGCTCGCGTTCCTCCTCGCCACGGCCTGTACGGCCCCGGCAGGGCCGCCCGCGGCGGGGAGCGAGCCACCCGCGGCTCCTCCCGCCGCCGCTCCCGCCCCCGCCCCGGCTCCCACGCCGTCCGCCTCGCCCCGTACTGGATGAACCCCGACGGGAAGGCCGCCCGGCGGGTGGCCGAGCACCTGGCCGCGGGCCGTACCGCCGAGGCCGCGCTCCTGCGGCGGATCGCCTCCCGGCCCGTGGCCGAGTGGATCGGCTCCGACCGGCCCGAGGCCGAGGCCCGCACCCTCACCGAGGCCGCCACCCGCGCCGGGCGCGAGGCGCTCCTCGTCCTCTACGACATCCCGCACCGCGACTGCGGCCAGCACTCGGCGGGCGGCGCGGCGGACCCGGCGGCCTACCGCGCCTGGGTGGACGGCGTGGCGCGCGGCATCGGCGCCCGCCGCCGACCCGCCGCACCGGGGACCCGCTGGTCGCCGCGTACCTGTGGATCAAGCGGCCGGGAGAGTCGGACGGGGAGTGCCGGGGCGGCCCGACGGCGGGGGATTGGTTCGACGCGTACGCGCGGGAACTGGCCCGCAACGCCGGGTAGTTCGGGGAGATCTCGGAGAACGATCAAGACCCCCTCACCATCGGTGAGGGGGTCTTGACTGTGCGTGCGCCGCCAGGGACTCGAACCCCGGACCCGCTGATTAAGAGTCAGCTGCTCTAACCAACTGAGCTAGCGGCGCCTGCTGACAGAGAGAACTCTACCCGACCTGGAGGTGTGCTCCTGACCAATACCGGTCGCCTCCGGCCTGTCGGATGGTCGTATCAGGCCTTCGATCCGTCAAAATGCGATTTGTCCAGACAGTTGAGACACTGGCGCCCGAAACGAGGGTCAAAAGATCTTGACGAGTGTGGAGGGGAATCGCATGAGCGTGCCGGTCTTCGAGGAGTTCGAACCCGCGGCCGACTGCGGCTGCCCGGGCTGCGCCCAGCAGCGCCGTGGCCTCGCGCTTGGCCTGCCCGTGCGGGCGGGCGGCCACCCGGCGGCCCATGGCGCGCGCCGCGCGCTGGTCCTGGTGACGGCGGCGGGAGTGGTCCTCGGCGGGGGAGGCGCGGGAGTGGCGACGGCCCTCTCCCGCCCGGCGGAGCCGGTCGGCCCGACGGACCCGTTCACCCCGGCGGCCGCGGGCCCGGCCGCGGACGTCGCCGAACCGGTGGCCCCCTGGCCCGGTCCGGACACCCCGCAGGGCGGCCGGGAGCCGCTGCACGGAGCGCCGGGCCCCGGCGCCCAGCCCGCCCCGAACCCGACGCCGCCCCCGGGCGCGGCCACGAACACGGGCGCGACCACGGGCACGAACACGGCGACCAACGCGGGTACGGGCACGACGCCGACGGCCAGTCAGATCTCGACCGGCACCCTGCGGCAGACGACCCGGGCCGAGATCATCAACCGCGCCAAGCTGTGGGTGACCGCCCAGGTCCCGTACTCCATGGAGAAGTACTGGTCGGACGGGTACCGCCAGGACTGCTCCGGCTACATCTCCATGGCCTGGAACCTGCGCAGCAACGAGTGGACCGGCAGCCTCGACCGCTTCGCCGAGCGGATCGACCGCACCCGGCTCCAGCCCGGCGACATCCTGCTCTTCCACAACCCGGACAGCCCGACCCGCGGCTCCCACGTCACGATCTTCGGCGGCTGGACCGACTACACCCACACCTCGTACATCGCCTACGAGCAGACCAAGCCGCGCACGCGGAAGCAGGCGACGCCGATGGCGTACTGGGAGAACTCCGCCCGGTATGTCGCCTACCGCTACAAGGGCGTGGTGAGCGGCGGCAGCGGGGGCGGCGCGACCGGCGGCGGGTCGAAGCCGACGACGCCGACGTCGCCGGCCACCCCGTACCCCGGTACGGCGAAGTTCGGCCCGGGTGCCGACAACGCCTACGTCACCCAGCTCGGGAAGCTCCTCGTCGAGCGCGGCGCCAAGAAGTACTACAGCAAGGGCCCCGGCCCGAAGTGGGGCGAGGCGGACCGCCGGGCGACCCAGGCGTTCCAGCTGGCGCAGGGCTGGAAGGGCAAGGAGGCGGACGGCCTGCCCGGGCCGCAGACGTGGCAGCTCCTCGTCACCGGCGGGGGCAGGAACATCGGCGGATCGGGTGGTTCAGGCGGTTCGAGCGCGCATGCGACGGGGTTCCCCGGGCGTGGCTACTTCCGTCCGGGCCAATCCAACGCATATGTGGAGAAGCTGGGCAAACAACTGGTGAAGCGGGGCTTCGGCAAGCACTACCTGTCGGGACCCGGTCCGCGCTGGACGGAGGCGGACCGCCGCAACGTCGAGGCGTTCCAGCGGGCTCAGGGCTGGCGCGGCGGAGCGGCCGACGGCTACCCGGGCCCGGAGACCTGGCGGCGCTTGTTCCGATGACCCCGAGAGCATGAGGTGGACCCGAATGACCGCATCGACCCCGACCCCCGCGGACTCCGGCGCGGCGGCCTCGCGTGACGCGGCCCGCACGGCCAGACGCCTGACGGACGGCGCCCTTCCCCGCACGTCACCCCACCCCGGCGGGGAACCGGTGCCGCCCGTCACGGCGCCCACCGCGCCCGCCGCCCTGTCGACGACCGCGCCCGCCCCGCCGGGCCCGGCGGCCGATACGCCGGCGGCCGAGCCCGCCTCCGCGGATTCGGACGCCGGTACGAGGACGGGGCGGCCCGCCCCGGCGGAAGGCGGGCCCGAGGCGGCGCCCGCCGCTTCGGACCTCACGGCGGGCGCGCCGCCGAGCACGCCCGCCCCTGTGGCGGAGACCGAGGACACGAGGGCCGCCGAGACGGCCGCCGCGACCTCTGCCGCGACCTCCGCTGTGACCTCTGCCGCGACCTCTGCCGTGACCTCCGCGGTGACCGTTGCCGGGACCTCCGCGGTGACCACCGCCAGGACCTCCGCCGAGCCCTGGGCCGCCCCGACGCCAACCCGCGCCCCGGAGCCCGAGCCCGCCCCCTCCGTTACCGTCACCACCCCCACCACCGTGACCGCGACCACCACCCCGACCCCGAACCCGACCGCTACCGAGGCTCCGACCGAGGCCCCGGCTCCGACCGAGGCCCCGGCCCCGACCCCCGCCGCGACCGAGGCCCCGGCCCCGACCCCCGCCGCGACCGAGGCCCCGACCCCGACCGCCCCTCGCGTGGCGGCCTCCGAGATCGGTGTGGCCTCCGTCGGTACGCCGGCGGGGGCGTCGGCCTCCGCCGGGCCGCTCCCCGGGGAAACCACACCCGCACCCGCATCCGCATCCACAGGCGAGTCCCCGGTCGCCGCCGCCAAGGCCTCCGTGGCCAAGGAGCGCGTCGACGTGCCCGACTTCGGGCGGATCGCGGACGCGCGGGTCGCCGCGCTCGCCGTGCCCGTCGCCGGGGTCGTACGGGTCGCGCGGCGGAAGAACGTGATCGGGGCGGAGACCACCGGCTCCATCCCGGTGCACCTCCTCTTCCGGGACGAGCCGGAGGCAGGCGCCGCCGCGACCGGCGTGACCGGGGACGACGGAGGTCCCGACACCATCGCGATGGCCGCGACCGCCGCCCCGGTGAAGAACGGCAAGGCGGCCATCCCGGCGCCCGCGAAGACGCAGGCCGCGAACCGGCCGGGGGCGAAGTCCAAGCCGAAGCCCAAGCCCAAGTCCCCCCAGGCGCATTCCCAGCCCCCGTCCGCCCCCTCCTCGTCCCGGTCCCAGGCCCGCCCCGCCCCCACCGCCGATCCCGATCTCGTCGAGCGGCCCGGTCCGGTGCTGCCCGGCTGGGTCGGCGTGGCCGGCGGCGCCCTCGCGCTCGCCGGGTGCGCGGCGGTCGTGTGGTGGACGGGGGCCGTGCCCGCGGAGGCGTCGCGGATGCTGCGGCTGCCGGCCCGCCCGTACCACGGCATCCACCTCGGCCAGTGGGCGCTGCTCGCCCTCGGCGTCGTCGCCACCCTCTTCGCGCTCGGCGGCCTCGGCCGCGGCCGGGTCGGCTACGCCTGGGTCCTGACCCTCTTCGGCGACTACCGCGGCACCGTCCGCCGGACCGGTCTGGTCTGGGTCAGCCCGCTCCTGCTCCGCCGTCGCGTCGACGTACGGCTGCGGCACTGGCGCAGTGAGCCGCTGCCCGCCGTCGACGCCAAGGGCACGGCCCTGGACGTCGTCGTCCTCGTCGTCTGGCGGGTCAGGGACACCGTCCGCGCCGCGCTCGGGGTCGACGGCCACGAGGACTACCTGCGGGAGCAGGTGGAGGCGGCCATGGCGCGGGTGCTGTCACAGCTGCCGGCGGACGCCTTCCACGAGGACGCCCCGACGCTCCGGGACTCGGAGGCCGTCGGCGAGGCCCTGACGCGGATGCTGTCGGCGGAGTGCGCCCCGGTCGGGGTCGACGTCTTCTCGGCGCAGCCGACGCGCATCGAGTACGCCCCGGAGGTCGCGGCGGCGATGCAGCGGCGCCGGATCGCGGCGATCGACGCGAAGCACCGGGACAGTGTCCTGACGTCGGTGGTGGACGCGGTGGACGACGTGGTCCACCGGCTGACCAGTCGTGGTCTGGTGGAACTGGACGACTACGAGCGCAAGGCGCTGGTCAAGGACCTGACGGTGGCGTTCTACACGGGGAGGACGGCGCCCGCCGAGGGGGCCTGAGGGGATGGACATGTTCAACTTCCGTCCATACCTTGGTACTTGGTCCAGACCAAAATGAGTCACCAGCGCTGAACCCGGCATGACCGCAAGTCGGCATGACGGCAAGACCGCAAGACCGTACAACCGCACGCGTGCGCACGGCCCAACGGAACTCCCCCACGTTCTCCTGGAGCGACAGCATGCACATGCGCAAGAAGTCAGTCGGGGCGGCGGTGGTGGCGCTCGGCGTCGCCGGCGCCTCCCTCCTCGCCACCGGCAGTGCGGGCAGCCACGGCTACACCGACTCGCCGATCAGCCGCCAGAAGCTCTGCGCCAACGGCACCGTGACCAACTGCGGCTCCATCCAGTGGGAGCCGCAGTCGGTCGAGGGCCCCAAGGGCTTCCCCGCAGCCGGCCCCGCCGACGGCAGGATCTGCTCCGCCGGGCTCACGCAGTTCGCCCAGCTCGACGACCCCCGGGGTGGCACCTGGCCGGCGACGAGCCTCACGGCGGGGCAGAGCTACAGCTTCCGCTGGCAGTTCACGGCCCGGCACCGCACCACCGACTTCAAGTACTACATCACCAAGAACGGCTGGGACCCGAGTCAGAAGCTGACTCGGGCCGCGCTCGACTCCCAGCCGTTCCTCACCGTCCCCTACAACAACCAGCAGCCGCCGGCGACCCTCTCGCACTCCGGGACCATCCCGGCGGGCAAGACGGGCCGTCACCTGATCCTGGCGGTGTGGACGATCGCGGACACCGCGAACGCCTTCTACGCCTGCTCGGACGTCAAGTTCTGAGGCATTCAGTTCTGACGGTGCGTCAGTTACAGTCCGGGCCATGAGTGGGAGTGGTGCGGACACCGTCGCGGAGCTCGTACGGCGCCAATGGGGCGACCACCGGATCGGCCTGAGGGACGAGCACCACACCCTCAGCCACCACGAGGTCGCCGCGGGCGCCGCCGCGCGGGCCGCACTGCTCGTGGACCTGATGCCACCCCTGCCGGGGCGCGAGCCGCACCTCGGCATCCTGCTCGACAACACGCCGGAGTACCCGCTCTGGCTCAGCGCGGCGGCCCTCGCGGGGGCCGCCGTCGCCGGGATCAACCCCACCCGGCGCGGCGCCGAACTCGCCCGGGACATCCGGCACACCGACTGCCGGATCCTGGTCACCCAGCGCGCCCACCTGCCGCTCCTCGACGGCCTCGCGCTGCCCGGGCTCCGGATCCTCGTCACCGACACCGACGCCTACCGGGAGCTGCTCGCGCCCTACGGGGACGCCCGCCCGGGAGACGCCACCCTCGGTCCCGTACGCCCCGACAGCCGCTTCCTGCTCTCCTTCACCTCCGGTTCGACGGGCGCGCCCAAGGCCGCGCTCTGCAGCCAGGGGCGGCTCGCGGCCGCGGGCGCCTCGCTCGTCACCCACTTCGGCGTCCGGGCCGACGACGTCCACTACGTCTGCATGCCGATGTTCCACGGCAACGCGGTCATCGCGGACTGGGCGCCCGCGCTGTCCGCCGGCGCGGGAGTCGCGCTGCGGGCCCGCTTCTCGGCCTCCGGCTTCCTGCCCGACGTACGCCGCTTCGGCGCCACCTACTTCACGTACGTGGGCCGGGCCGTGCAGTACCTCCTCGCCACCCCGCCCGGCCCGGACGACCGCGCGCACCCGCTGCGGCTCGGCTTCGGCACGGAGGCGGGGGCGGTGGACGCGGCCCGCTTCCGGGAGCGGTTCGGTGTCCCGCTGGTCGAGGGGTACGGCTCCTCCGAGGGTGGCGCGGCAATCCAGCGGACCCCCGACACCCCGACCGGGGCGATCGGACGGGCCGCGCCAGGCGACGACCTGGCCGTCCTGGACGCGGAGACCGGCAAGGAGTGCGCACCGGCCCGCCTCTCGCCCACGGGACGGCTCCTCAACGCCGCCGAGGCGATCGGCGAGCTCGTCAACCGCGGCCGCTCGCCCTTCGAGGGCTACTGGCGCAACCCCGGGGCGGAGGCGGTCCGGCT
The DNA here is from genome assembly GCF_053607625.1 of Streptomyces sp. NPDC055103. Taxonomy (NCBI): domain Bacteria; kingdom Bacillati; phylum Actinomycetota; class Actinomycetes; order Kitasatosporales; family Streptomycetaceae; genus Streptomyces; species Streptomyces sp. NPDC055103. Next base: position 30,026 of record NZ_JBSGTX010000022.1, on the reverse strand, counting down.
GCGCGGCGGCTGGTACTGGACGGGCGACCTCTTCTACCGGGACGAGGCCGGCTTCCTCTACTTCGCGGGCCGCACGGACGACCGGCTGCGGGTCGACAGCGAGAACCTGGCGGCCGCGATGATCGAGAACATCCTCGCCCGCTGGGACCGGGCCGCCGGGGTGGCGGTGTACGCCGTACCGGACCCGGTGGCGGGCGACCAGGTCATGGCGGCGCTGGCGCTGCGCGAGGGGGCCGCCTTCGACCCGGCGGAGTTCGCGGCCTTCCTCGCCGCGCAGCCGGACCTGGGCACGAAGATGCCGCCGCGCTTCGTCCGCGTGACGCGGGAGCTGCCCCTGACGGCCACCAACAAGATCCACCGCGTGAGCCTGCGCAGGGCGTCCTTCCTCTGCCCGGACCCCGTCTGGTGGCGCCCGGCCCCGGACGCCCCGTACGAGCCCCTGACCCCCGAGGCGACCGCCGCGCTCCAGGAGGAGTACACCCGCCACGGCCGCACCCCGACCTCGGAGGCCCGGGGGTAGGGCAGGCCCCACCCCCGCCACGCCCCCCAGGCCCATGGCCGCCACCCCGGTCCCGCGCCTACCGTGGGCGCTCATGGAACCCCGTCATCCCTGGCAGGCACTCACCCGGCCCCGCTTCCCGCTCGGACCCTGGCCGTGGCGGGCCGCCGGGTATCTGGCGACCGGCGCCCTCGTGGGTGCGGCCGCCTGTCTCGTGTTCCTGGTCCTCGGGGTGTTCTCACTGGTCCTCGTCGGGCTGCCGCTGCTCCTTCTCTCCGGGCTCGCCATCGGCTCCGTCGAGCGGTTCCGGCTCCGCCTCGTCGACCTCGACCCGGCCCCCGACCCGCACCGAGTCCCCGCCGCGCCCGGCCTCGCCGCCTGGCTCCGGCTGCGGGCGGGGGAGCGGTCCACCTGGCAGGAGCTCGGATACGGCCTGCTGCTCGGCACCGTCCTGTGGCCGCTCGACCTCGTCGCGCTCGCCGTCGGCGTCGGCCTGCCCCTGACCCTCCTCAGCGCCCCGCTCCAGCTGGCGGTGGACGGCCAGGAGGCCAAGGTCGTCAAGGCGTACCTGGTCACCTCCTATCCCGAGGCCCTCGCCGCCGCCCTCCTCGGCGCCCTCCTCCTCGTCGCCCTCGCCTATCCGCTCGCCGCCGTCGCCGGAGCCCGCGCCGCCCTCGCCCGGGCCCTGCTCACACCCGGGGAGACCGGGCCGCAGGACGGGATCGGTGAGGTCATCGCCTCCCGCGCCCGCCTCGTCGACGCCTTCGAGGCCGAGCGCCGCCGCATCGAGCGCGACCTCCACGACGGGGCCCAGCAGCGGCTCGTCGCCCTCACCATGACCCTCGGCCTGGCCCGCCTCGACACCCCGCCGGGGCCGCTCGCCGACCAGCTGGCCAAGGCCCACGCGGAGGCCGGGCAGGTCCTGACCGAGCTGCGGGAGCTGATCCACGGCATCCATCCGCAGGTCCTCGCCGACTACGGCCTCGGCGCGGCCCTCGCCGACGCCGCCGACCGCTCGGCCGTCCCCGTCGACACCGACATCGAACTGCCCCGGCTGCCCGCCTCCGTCGAGAGCGCCGGCTACTTCGCGGGCTGCGAGGCGCTCGCCAACATCGGCAAGCACAGCGGCGCCGCCCGGGCGAGGATCGCCGCCCGGTACGCGGACGGCGTCCTGCGGCTCGACGTCGAGGACGACGGGCGGGGCGCCGCCGACCCGGCCCGGGGCAGCGGGCTCACCGGACTCGCCGACCGGATCGCCGTCCTCGATGGCACACTGACGATCATGAGCCCGCCGGGCGGGCCGACCCTCCTCCGAGTGGAGATCCCGTGCCGATCGCTCCCCGACCCGCCCCCCGACAGCTCCGCGTCGTCCTCGCCGAGGACAGCGTCCTCCTCCGCGAGGGACTGATCGGGTTCCTGACCCGGTTCGGCCATGAGGTCGTCGCCGCCGTCGGTGACGCCGACGGCCTGCGCGAGGCCGTCGCCGCCCACGACCCGGACATCGTCGTCACCGACGTCCGGATGCCGCCCGGCTTCCAGGACGAGGGGCTGCGCGCCGCCGTCGCGCTCCGCGCCGAGCGCCCCGGCCTGCCGGTCCTCGTCCTCAGCCAGTACGTGCAGCGCAGCTATGCCGCCGACCTCCTCGACTCGGGCGACGGCACCGGCGTCGGCTACCTCCTGAAGGACCGGGTGGGGCAGGTCGAGGAGTTCGTCGAGGCCCTCACCCAGGTCGCCGAGGGCGGCACGGTCGTCGACCCCGAGGTCGTACGGCAGCTGCTGCGCCGCCACCGGGACCCGCTGGAGGCGCTGACCCCGCGCGAGCGCGAGGTCCTGGGCCTGGTCGCGGAAGGGCACTCCAACGGGGAGATCGCCCGCCGGCTGGTGGTGACCGAGGCCGCCGTCGGCAAGCACATCGGGAACATCCTGGCCAAGCTCGACCTGCCGCAGGCCGAGGACACCCACCGACGCGTCCTCGCCGTCCTGACCTACCTGAAGGCCTGACGGCCGAAGGGCCTGAGCGCCGGAGGCCTGTACGGGGACGACAAGAAAGCCCCCCGCCGAAGCGAGGGGCCTTCCCTGTCTGTGCGCCGCCAGGGACTCGAACCCCGGACCCGCTGATTAAGAGTCAGCTGCTCTAACCAACTGAGCTAGCGGCGCCTGCTGACAGAGAAAATACTACCTGGTGTTCCGGGGTGCTTGTGACAGCCCCGCCGGAGCGCCGTCCGGCGGGGTCGCGCGAGATCGTCCGATGCCTGCCCTTCGGGCAGACGACGCTACTTTCGAGACACGCCCTAGATCGCCAGCGAGAGCACCACCGGTGCGGCCCGCCGGTTGAGCGTGTCCGCCGCCGCGCGCAGCCGGTGGGCGTGCTCGACCGGCAGGGACAGGGCCAGGCAGCCCACGGCCGAGCCCGCCGTGAGCGGGACGGCGGCGCAGACCGTGCCGACCGCGTACTCCTGGAGGTCGAGCACGGGGACGGTCGCCGGCTGGCTGTCGAGCTTCGAGAAGAGGATCCGCTCGTTGGTGATCGTCCGGGAGGTCAGCCGGGCGATCTTGTGGCGGGCGAGGTGGTCCCGCCGCCCGTTCTGGTCGAGCTGCGTGAGCAGGCACTTGCCGACGGCGCTGGCGTGCGCCGCCGAGCGGAAGTCCACCCACTCGTTGACCTTCGGGGTGCGGGGCCCGTCGGCGAACTGGGTGATCTTCACCTCGCCGTCGATGTAGCGGCTGATGTAGACGGCCGCGCCGACGGAGTCGCGCAGTTCGGTCAGGGTCTCCTGGAGCTTGGCCTCCAGCGCTTCGCGGCGGGTCAGGCCGGAACCGAGGAGGACGAGGGAGTCCCCGATGACGTACGCGCCGTCGGCGACCTGCTCGACGTACCCCTCGCGGCGGAGCATGAGGAGCAGTGACGAGAGGTGGGCGACGGGCAGGCCGGTCTCGCGGGCGATCTGGACGTCCGTCACTCCGCCACCGTGCCGTGAGACCGTCTCGAGTACGCGCAAGGCGTATTGCACCGAGTGGAACGGCGCGGTGGGCTCGGGCTTCAGCGCCACGGTTTCCCCCCTACCAGGTTGTGACCGCAAGCTTTCGTACCACGATAGCCGCCAAGGGCCCTTTGAGGGGCGGCTGTTGGCGAGAATGATGCGGAGGATCCCCGCCGTACGCTGCGACGCACCACCCTGGCATATGCCCATGTCATGACTCCTTCAGGGAGCCTCAGGTCAGGGCCGTGCGAGACCCTGTTCGCGCGCGCGTTCGGGCGGTGACGGCCGGGAGATTTTTTACGGGGAAGTGGACTCCTCAGGGCTCCTCCGGTGGCCGAGAACGTGCGGAATAAACGGAGACACCCTCCTGTTGTGGACCGGATGCAGTGTTCGCACCATCCGCACGTGTGCCGAGGAGGGTCCCTACGGTGACCGACGCTATTCGAGGAGAGGCGCGGGGATCCGCGCCCGTACCGCTGTCCGTACTGGACCTGGTGACCGTCGGCAGCGGGCGGACCGCGACGCAGGCGCTGGCCACCAGCGTCGAGCTGAGCCGGCTCGCCGAGCGGCGCGGCTTCCACCGGCACTGGGTCGCCGAGCACCACTCCATGCCCGGCGTCGCCTCCTCCTCCCCGGCGGTGATCCTCGCCCACCTCGCCGCCCACACCCGCCGCATCCGGCTCGGCTCCGGCGGTGTGATGCTGCCCAACCACGCCCCGCTCGTCATCGCCGAGCAGTTCGGCACCCTGGAGGCCTTCGCCCCGGGTCGGATCGACCTCGGTCTCGGCCGCGCACCCGGCACCGACGGCGCCACGGCCGCCGCCCTGCGGCGGACGGACCAGCTGAACGAAGGGGCCGAAGATTTCCCCGAGCAGCTCGCCGAGCTGACGCGCTTCCTGGACGACGACTTCCCGGACGGGCACCCGTACGCCCGGATCCACGCCGTGCCCGGTCCCGTGCAGGGCCCGAAGGGGCGGCCGCCGGTCTGGCTGCTCGGCTCCTCCGGCTTCAGCGCCCGCCTCGCCGGCCTGCTCGGCCTGCCCTTCGCCTTCGCGCACCACTTCTCCGCCCGGAACACGATCCCGGCGCTCGACCTCTACCGGGACTCCTTCCGGCCGTCCGGGGCCCTCGACGCCCCGTACGCGATGATCGGCGTCTCGGCGTTCGCCGCCGACGAGGCGGCGCGGGCCCGCCGTGAGGTCCTCGCCGGCGCCCTCGCGATGCTGCGGCTGCGCACCGGCCGGCCGGGTCTCGTGCCGACGCCGGAGGAGGCGGAGGCCTACCACTTCGCCCCCGCCGAGAGGGAGTTCGTCGACGACTGGCTGGCGAACATCGTCCACGGCACCCCGGACGAGGTCCGCACGGGCCTGGACGACCTCCGGAAGCGCACGGGCGCGGACGAGCTGATGATCACGGCCAACGGACACGGCGGAGACGCCCGGATCCGGAGCTACGAGCTCATCGCCGACGCGTACGAGCTGCCGCACCTCCCGGACGCGGCGAATTCCGGAGAGGCGACGGCCCGGTAAAAACCCCGGTTCCGGCGACCGGCTGGTTCATCCCCCAACCCGCCTCGCGGCACCCCTAAGTGAACCTTAAACCGCTCGTCACCCATGGTGGCGGGCGGTTTCGTTTTGTGCTGCACCCCTCTGACAAGGGCTTTCCTCGTCAAATTGGTCTAGTCCTCAATCTGGTTCAGACCATTGACGCGCTGTTCATGCGCCGGTTATCACTTCCTCAGCTCTTGTACGGCACCACCCAGTTCACCCCCCATCGGAGGCCGCACGTGCACCCCCGTAAGCCCTTGATCGCCGCGCTCCTCAGCTCGGCCCTCGCCGCCGGCGCGCTCGCCGCGACCGTCGGCCTCGGCTCCGCCCAGGCGGCCGACGCATCGACCACCGCCTCTGCGGGCAACGTGCGCATCGCGTACTACGACCAGTGGAGCGTCTACGGCAACGCGTTCTACCCCAAGCACCTCGACACCCGGGGCATCGCGAGCAAGCTGGACGTCATCAACTACTCGTTCGGCAACATCCACCCCACCAACCTCACCTGTTTCGAGGCCAACAAGGCCGCCGGTGACGACAACAACCCCAACGCGGGTGACGGTGCGGGCGACTCCTACGCCGACTACCAGAAGTCCTTCAGCGCGGCGGACAGCGTCGACGGCGTCGCCGACACGTGGAACCAGCCGATCGTGGGCGTCTTCAACCAGTTCAAGGAACTGAAGGCGAAGTACCCCCACCTGAAGATCAACATCTCGCTCGGCGGCTGGACCTACTCCAAGTACTTCAGCGACGCGGCCAAGACGGACGCGAGCCGCAAGAAGCTCGTCTCCTCCTGCATCGACCAGTACATCAAGGGCGACCTGCCCGTCGAGGGCGGCTTCGGCGGCGCGGGCACGGCGGCCGGCATCTTCGACGGCATCGACATCGACTGGGAGTACCCGGGCTCGGCCGACGGCCACCTCGGCAACCACTACGCCCCCGAGGACAAGCAGAACTTCACCCTGCTCCTCGCCGAGTTCCGCAAGCAGCTCGACGAGTACGGCGCGGCCAACGGCGGCAAGAAGTACCTGCTGACCTCGGCCCTCCCGGCCGGCCAGGACAAGATCAAGTACATCGAGACCGACAAGATCGGCCAGTACTTGGACTACGCCAACATCATGACGTACGACATGCACGGCGCCTGGGACGGCGACGGGCCGACGTACCACCAGTCCCCGCTGTACCCCTCGCCGAACGACCCGACCGACGTGATCGCGCCGGGCACCGAGAAGTACAGCATCGACTCGGCCATCGACTCCTGGATCGACGGCAACCCGACCTACGGCATCGCGGGCGGCTTCCCGGCCAACAAGCTGACCCTGGGCTACGAGTTCTACTACCGCGGCTGGAAGGGCGTGCCGGCCGGCACCACCAACGGCCTCGCGCAGACCGCGACCGGCGGCTCCAACGTCCGCCCGCTCAGCCAGCAGGCCGGCATCGCGCACTACAAGGAGCTCGGCGGCATCGTCGACAACGCGTCGACGACCTTCTGGGACGACCAGTCGAAGTCCTCGTACTTCTACAAGGACGGCGAGTTCTTCACCGGCCTCAACCAGAAGTCCATCCAGGCCCGGGTGGACTACGGCAAGCAGCGCGGCCTGGCCGGCGCGATGATGTACTCGCTCCTCGGCCTGGACGACAACGCCACCCTGCTGGGCCAGATCAACACCGCGCTCGGCGCCACCACCACCCCGCCGACCACGACGCCGCCGACCACCCCGCCGACGACGCCGCCCACCACCCCGCCCACCACGGAGCCGACCACGCCTCCGACGACGACGCCTCCCACGGGCTGCGGCTCGGTCCCGGCGTACGTGGCCGGCACGATCTACACCGCGGGCAACGAGGTCTCCCACAACGGCCGCAAGTGGAAGGCCCAGTGGTGGACCCAGAACGAGACGCCGGGCACGACCGGCGAGTGGGGCGTCTGGAAGGACCTCGGCGCCTGCTGAGTGCCCGACCCGCTGAGCGCTTCTCCGGAACCCCACTGAGGAGCACCCCGCCGAGCACCACCTCATGAACCGCTGCCCCCGCCCGGAATGTCCCTCCGGCCGGGGGCAGTTCCATGCCCGGTGTACGAGAGCGGGGACGGCTCAGACCCGCAGGGGCTCCGCCCCGATCAGTTCGGCGATGCGGTCCGGGGCCACCGCCCGCGAGTAGAGCCAGCCCTGCCCCGTGTCGCAGCCGATCCGGCGCAGCCGGGCGGCCTGCCCCGAGGTCTCGACGCACTCGGCGGTGACCGTGAGCCCGAGCCGGTGCGCGAGCTGGACGAGCGCCTCGACGATCAGCTCGTCGGCCGGGTTGGCGTGCTCCTCGTCCTGGAAGCCGCGGACGAAGGAGCCGTCCAGCTTGAGCACCGAGACCGGCAGCCGGCTCAGATAGGCCAGGTTCGAGTAGCCGGTGCCGAAGTCGTCGATCGCGATCCGCACGCCCATGTCGCTGAGCGCCTGAAGGGCCTGGAGCGGCCGCCCGGCGGAGCCCATCACGGCGGACTCGGTCAGTTCGAGCTGGAGCAGGTGCGGGGCGAGCCCGGTCTCCGCGAGGATCCCGGCGACGTCCGCGACCAGGTCGGAGTCCCAGACCTGGCGGACCGCCACGTTGACGCTGACGAAGATCGGGCGCTCGCGCGGATGGTCCTTCTGCCACTGCCGGGCCTGGCGGCAGGCCGTCCCCAGCACCCACCGCCCGAGCTCGACGATGGAGCCGTCCTCCTCGGCGATGCCGATGAACCGATTCGGCGGGAGCGAGCCGAACTGCGGGTGGTTCCAGCGCACCAGCGCCTCCACCCCGCGGACCGCCCCGTCCGCCAGGTCCACGAGCGGCTGGTACTCCAGGCCGAACTCCTCGCGCTCCACGGCCGGGCGGAGCGTGGAGGAGAGCGCCTGGCGGGTCATCCGATGGGCGTTGCGCTCCGGGTCGAAGAGGGTCCAGCGGGCCTTGCCGTCCGCCTTCGCCCAGTACAGCGTGGTGTCGGCGGCCTGCATGAGGGCGGTCGCCGTCGTCCCGAGCGCGGTGCGCTCGACGACGCCGATCGAGGCGGAGACCGAGAGCCGCTGACCGCCGAGGTCGAAGGGGAGCTGGAGCGCGACCAGCACCGAGCGGGCCAGGTCCGCGACTTGTTCCGTACCGGTGGAGTCCTCGACGAGGATCGCGAACTCGTCGCCGCCGAGCCGCGCCACGAGATGGCCGCCGCTGCGGGTGTAGCCGTCGCTGTCCGCGCACTCCGTCAGGCGGGCGGCGACGGCGGCGAGGAGCCGGTCGCCGACCCGGTGGCCGAGGGTGTCGTTGACGGCCTTGAAGCCGTCGAGATCGAGGTAGCAGAGACCGATCCGCCCTGTTCTGCCATACCCGTACGACTCGTGTGATTCGTGTGATTCGTGTGACTCATGCGGCTCATGCGGCTCATGCGATTCGTGCGACTCGCGCGACGAACCGGCCGACGTCCTCTCCGTCGCGGCGTCCTGGGCGGAGGCCTCCAGGGCCGCCGAGAGCCGCTCGAAGAACAGGGCCCGGTTGGGCAGTCGGGTCACCGGGTCGTGCATCTGGAGGTGGCGCAGCCGGGCCTGGAGCTCGCGCCGGTCGCTGATGTCCGCGATCGACAGGAGGACGCGCCGGCTGTCCGGTACGGGGGAGACGGTGACCTCGGCCCACAGCGAGCGCCCGTCGGGGTGCTTGAGCCGACGGGTGCAGCGGAAGCGGGAGCGGCGACCGCGGAGCACCTCGCGGTACGCGTGCCAGGTGCGGCCGTCGGAGGCGAGGTCGACGAGATCGGCCGCGGACTGCTCGCGGAGCGACCCGGCCTCGGTCCCGAGGAGGGCGCCGAAGGAGTCGTTGGCCGTGACGACGATGCCGTCCTGGTCGACGACGGCCATGGCGAGCTGCGCGGCGCGGAAGGCGGCGCGGTAGTCGCGGAGTTCGGCCGCCCGGCGGTCGGAGTCCTGGCGGTCGGCCTCCCCGGGGTCGGTGCCGAGACGGGGGACGAGGTCGGGCTGACGCGTGGCGCAGGGCTCGGCATGACGCTCCGTGACTACGGGATCGGTCGAGGGCGTCTCCGGCGGCTCTGGGTGCACCGGTCCTTCGGGGGTTCCGCTCACCGCTCGCTCCCGTAGTGCAGTCGGGCCGTTCACATGTGGTCGGGATGGTCGGCCAAGGAAAGTGTGCCGATCATAGAGCCAGGTCGGGGGCCCGTTCCAGCTCCGAGGCCCCTCCGGAGGCCGCCGACCGCTGTGAGGCTCCCCACCGCCGCCCCTCGCCCGATCGTTTCTGCACGGGTCTGACACGGGCCGGTGATGACGTGACCGAATGTGACTTTCCGTGAGCTGTTGCCTGCTCGTGTCGCGTCGACCCGGTGGCGCTCCCTCACCCGACCGGGGCAGCGGAAACATGCGAAACACCGCAAACCATCACAAGGTGGTGGTGGTGTCCCGCTCTACCGATCCGGAGGTCCACGTGAGGGGTCAGCAGCCACCCGGGGGAGTGGAGCGGCCGAAGCTGCGTGCCGGTGCGGCGGCCTTCACCGCGCTCGCCGCGCTCGCCGCCACCGGGCTCGTCGCGGGCCCCGCCGTCGGCGCGCCCGTCGCGAACCCCTGCGCCCTGCCCCGCACGGCGGCCCACCACTCGCTCGGCCTCGACACCTGGAACGGCTCCTATCCGCGTCCCACCCGCACGCTCGACGCGGTCATGATCTTCCTGTCGTTCCCGGACGCCACGCCCCTCACGACCCCCGCCGAACTCACCGCCGACCACTTCCCGGCGACCAGCGAGTACTTCGACCGCGCCTCCTACGGCCGCTTCGACCTGCGGCCGCACCCCCGGTCCGACTGGACCCGGATGCCTCGGGAGTCGAGCGCGTACGACATACGGCGTGACTGGGACTCCGGGAAGCGCGCGGCCTATCTGCGCGACGCGATCGCGGCCGCCGACGCGGACGTCGACTTCTCGCGCTACGACGTCGTCTATCTGGTCGCCGACCCGGACGCGCCCGGCGTGGACTCCGACGCGACGAAGGTCGTCAACCTCGAACGTCCCCTGGAGGTCGACGGCGCCGAGATCAAGCGGGTCGTCACGGTCTTCGAGCGGCACCCGCCCGACCGCAACGTCCTCGCCCACGAGACCGGCCACGTCTTCGACCTGCCCGACCTCTACCACCGGCCGGCGGACGGCAAGGGCGACTGGGACACCCATGTGGGCGACTGGGACGTCATGGGCAGCCAGTTCGGGCTCGCGCCCGATCTCTTCGGCTGGCACAAGTGGAAGCTCGGCTGGCTCTCCCGCGCCCAGGTGGCCTGTGTGCAGGGCGCCGGCTCCCAGCTGGTCAGCCTGGAGCCGACCGACGCGCCGCCGACGGAGAGCGGCGCTCTCGGCACCCGGCTGGCCGTCGTCAGGACCGGCCCGGACAGCGTCCTCGCGATCGAGGCCCGGGGTGCCACCGGCAACGACGCCGACACCTGCACCGAGGGCGTCCTCCTCTACCGGGTGCGCAGCGGCGCGGCCTCCGGCGACGGCCCGGTCCAGGTCGTCGACGCCCACCCGCGCACCGACGCGTGCTGGGACCGCTCCGTCTACCCGCCGCTCGCGGACGCGCCGCTGGAGGAGGGCGAGACCTTCACCGTGCCCGGGGCGGGCGTCCGCGTCGAGGTGGCGGACCGTACGGAGACGGGCGGCTGGACGGTGAAGGTCACCCCGCCCGGCGTGGGCTGACAACCGGGAGGTCGCCGGAGAACGCCACGGGAGAGCGTCGTGGGACAACGAAGAAGCCCCCCGCTCGCGCGAGGGGCTTCTTCCGTCTGTGCGCCGCCAGGGACTCGAACCCCGGACCCGCTGATTAAGAGTCAGCTGCTCTAACCAACTGAGCTAGCGGCGCCTGCTGACGTCGTAGACATTAGCACCCGGATCGGCGGGAGGAAAAATCGATACCCGCACGTCGGGCGCGGAGGCCGCCCGGACGGCCCGTACACAGGCCCAGAGCATGACCTCGGGGCCGGGCAGCCAGGGGCTGCGCGTGTCGGGGGCCACCAGCCAGCGGGGCCCGGTGGAGTCGGCCGGGGTGAGCGGGGGCACGGTCACGGCGTCCCCGACGCCGTGGCAGAGAGGCCGGGGGACCGCGTCGCCCCACTCCTCCCAGTCGAGCAACGCCGGTAAACGCTGGGCCGTCCCGGGCGCGGCGAACAGCATCATCCGGCCCCGGTGGACCGCGACGGGCCCGGATCCCGGGCCCTCCTCCCACAGCCGGTCCAGCATCCGGCGCCCGAAGACCGGGTCCACGTTGACGACGTCGAAGACGGTCCCGCAGGGCAGCGCCGCCGGCGAGGCCGGGCTGGCCTCCCAGCGGGTGAGCGCGGCCCCGGGCCGGCCCCCGGTGGCCGAGGCGAGCCAGGCCGCCCCGTCGGCGGTCACGTGGGCCGTCTGGTGCCGCCCCTCGTCGCCCTCCCGAAGGAAACGGAAGATGTCGTACGGGGTCTCGTCGCGCAACCAGGTCGTCATACGACCAGATCTACCGGCCGTAACGACTCCGTTTCCGAGGGTTGCCGAAATCTCGGACAGGAAGGGTGGGCGAGGAGTATCGTGCGCCCCGCATATGCCACGGGACGCACCAGGGTCTGTCCGGCGGACGGCCAACTCCCGGCGTCACTTCCGGCGTCATTCCCGGCGCCTACTCCTCCGCCGGGCGGCCGTTCGACCGGATCAGTCCGCGGCCGAACTCGATCATCTTCAGCGCGTAGTCCTCGGTCCACTCCGCCCGCTCGGCGACGTCCGCCGCCGTCAGCCGGTCGAACCGGCGCGGGTCCGCCAGCTGCGCCGCCGCGATCGCCTGGAACTCCGTCGCGCGGTCGGTCGCCGCACGGAACGCGAGCGTCAGCTCCGTCGCCCGGGCCAGCAGCTCGCGCGGGTCCTCTATCGACTCCAGGTCGAAGAAGTGCTCCGGATCGGCGGTCGCCTCGGCAGGCTCGAAGACCAGCGGTGCCGGCCGAAGCCGTCGCTGTCCGCTCCGCTCCGCGGGTTCCGCCATCGTTCTTTCCTCCTCGCACAGGCACGGCCCGGGATCCCGGGCCGCTTTCCATTGTCCCGCGCCCCGCAAGAGCGCGCGGCTTCCACCGCGCGCCCCCGGAAGCCGGGGCCTGTGCGCCCCCCGACACGGCCCCGGAGCCGTACGGCTCTCCGTACGGCTCCAGGGTGAGGTCGCTCACGGGTCGACTAGCACCTGGCGGTCGACGGCAGGTCGGCGTACTTGTTGCCCGAGAAGTAGATGGCGCTGGCGTAGCCCCACCGGCCGCTGTCGTTCCTGGAGTAGATCCACACGTTGTTGGTGGTGCCTTCGGCGGTCACCGACTCGCCGTACCTCCAGCAGCTCACCGTGTAGTAGTTGTTCGCGTAGAGCGTGCCGATCTTCGTGGAGTCCCCGTCCGGCGCGACCCGGTGGTTCACCGTCTTCCAGACCTTGCGGACGTAAAGGGCGAGCGCCTGGGGCTGCCCGGCCTCGGTGGCCTCCGTCCGCTGCCCGGAAGCGGCGGCCGGGGTCGCGCTCGCCGTGCCGGCCGTGCCCAGGATCCCGGCCAGGGCGAGTGCGCCGGTGGTCGCGGCAACTGCCGCACGAGTCTTGAGAGTTCGCATGGATGTCCTCCCGTTGTGTGGTCACTGCGGCACGGACACGCCCCTCGTCCCGCGCCGTGGACCCACCATGACGGAACCCGGCGGAACGGGGCCATGGGGTTGCGGCTCACCGTAAATGCCGAGCTCGCAGGGCGGAACGAGATGCTCCACGCGGCCTCGACCGGCCCGAAGTCACGGCGTCCAGGTCACCCGGTGCTCCGCCAGGTGGGAGAGCACCGCGTGGTTCGCCTCCCAGCCGTCGGGGAACGACACCGCCGCGCCCAGCCGCACCGGCTCCGTCGACGGGTGCTCGTCGAGGAGCTCGGCGACGCCCGCCCGGCAGACCACGACGCACGCGTGCCGGTGCCGGGAGGCGAGGACGCACAGGCGGCCCGTCTCCAGGTGGAAGGCGGTCGCGTCCGGGCGTCCCGACAGCGGATGGAGGACGACCGTGACGTCGTACTCGCGCCCCTGGAGCCGGTTCGCGGTGTCCACCGTCACACCCGTCACACCGAGCCCCGCGAGCGCCGCCCGGACCGCCGCCGCCTGGTCGCGGTGGGCGGTGCCGACCGCGACCCGGTCGGGCGTCAGCGGCACAGGACGCTCGGACCGCTCCGAGACCGCCGCCCCCTCCCGGTCCAGGAGCCGGCGGACGAGCAGGGCGACCGCGCCGACCGCCTCCGGGTCGGTGCGCGGGGTGGTGCGGGCCGGCAGTTCGAGCAGTCCCCAGCCCGACTCCGCCGCCTCGTCGAGGACCCGGTCGGGACCCGAACCGTCCGAGGCCACCCCGAAGGAGAGCTTCCGGTCCCCGTGCCCGGTGCCGCTGCGGAACGGCGTGTAGGGGTAGAAGGCGTCCGAGACCAGCGGAGCCGCCGACGCGGGCAGCCGCCACGACACCGGCAGCCGGTGCTGCGGCAGCTCCGGATTGTGCGCGAGCAGCGTGGAGACGGCCGAGGCGGACGGGTCGTACGAGAGCCCCGCCCACTGCTCCGCGCCCACCACCGAGAACGGGTCCAACTGCCCGGGGTCGCCCACGAACAGCGCCCGCTCGAAGAGGCCCGCCACGGCGAGGAGCGCGTCCGAGCGCATCTGGTAGGCCTCGTCGACGATCGCGTGCTCCCACGGCTCGACGTTCTTCACGTGCGCCCACTTGGCGGAGGTGGAGAGGACGACCGGCAGCCCGGTCAGCTCCCCGGGCTTCGCCGACTTCCGTACGGTGGCCAGGTCGTCGAGCGCCTTGTCGTACGGGTCGCTGTCGCTGGAGTGCAGCCGGCCCACCTCCAGGCCGGGCTCCTTCTCGGCGAGCCGCAGCACCAGGTCGTCCACCTGCGCGTTCGTCTGCGCGACGACCATCAGGCGGCGCCCGGCGGCGGCCAGTTCGAGAGCGGCCCGCACGACGAGGGTCGACTTCCCGGCACCCGGAGGGGAGTCGACGACGACACCCCGGGAAGTGCCGCGCAGGGTGTCGGCGAGGATGCCGTCCGTCGCCCGACCGGCCTCGGCGGACGGATCGAAACGAGGTCCGGCGGGGTCGAAGCGAGGTCCAGCGGCCGGGTCGAAGCGAGGTCCAGCGGCCGGGTTGAAACGAGCTCCGGCAGCCGGGTTGAAACGAGCTCCGGCAGCATCGAAGCGAGGGTCCACGGTCGTCACAGCACGTCCTCGGGGGTCACGGCATCGGGAAGTTCGACGGCGTCCGTCCGCGGGGGACCGCCGTGCGTCCAGGGCGTCTCCTCCGGGTCCGGCAGCTTCGGCCCGACCCGCTGCTCGTGCTCGAACAGCGTCCAGGCGAACCGCTCGCCCTTCTCCGGCACCGAGCCCTCCGCCGGCTCCTTCGACCGCCCCATCCTGTCCAGGAGCCGCAGCACCAGCGAACCGTCCTCCTCGTACCGCACGAACTCCGCCGCCTGCGGCTTCCCTTCCAGCGAGCGGAACACCCTCGTCTTCTCCGCGAGGTGCGGCCGGTCCTCCGTGCGGACCGTGACGAGCGGGCGCGGCGCGGGCCGCTTCGACTCCGTCCAGGCCATCGTCACCTCGACCACCTCCGCCGCGAACGCCTCGCCCGCGAGCCGCCGCCCCGCCAGGACCAGCGGGTCGTCGAGCGCCTCGTGCGCCTCCAGCTGGCCCTGCGCCTGCTCGCGGGCCGCCAGCTTCGAGGCCGCCCCCACGGCGTCGTCCCGGCGCGGCTGCGGCGGCTCACCTGCCGTGATCCGGTCCCGGTGACCGGTGAACGACCAGCGGTCGCGGGTCCAGCGGTCCTCGACCCTGGCCCCCTCCGGCAGCTCCCGCAGCAGGTCGAGCGCCCGCCAGACCCCGTCCCAGGTCGGCTTCAGCTGCGCGGCGACGAGGCGCCTGATCTCGCGCTCGGCCCGGTGCAGCTCGCCGAGGCCCCTGTCGGCCGCCTCGCCGTCCGCGGCCGCGCCCAGCGCCTGCCGGGCCCGGTCGTACCGCTCGATCGCGGGCGCGAGGAGCTTGTTGTCGAAGGCGGGGTCGGTGGCCGGACCGGCCGGCGGGCACAGCAACTGCCCCTGGTCGTCCCGCCCCACCTCGGCCCGCAGCGCCCCCGCAGGACCGGACTCCCCGTCCCGCGGGTCGATCCACGCGAGCAGCGCGCCCAGGTGCTGGTCCTCCAGAGAGGACTGGCCCGTCGCCCAGTGCCGGTTGAGCAGATCCGTCGCCGCGAGCAGCAGCGAGGAACCGGGCACCCGGGCCCGCTCGCCGAAGTGCGTCAGCCAGCGCCCGAGGAGCGGCACGCGCGGCGGCGCGGGGAACGGCGTCTCCGGGTCCTGCTCGGCCGTCCGCCGGAACCGCGTCGACCGCCCGAGCAGCCGTACGTACTCGACGCCCGCCCGGCTGGGCACGATGAGCTGTGGCGCGTCCGCGCACAGCTCGACCTCGACCTTCACCTTCTTGCCGGTCCCGGGATCGACCTCGCTCCGCTCCGCCGCCTCGACGACGTCCGTGAAGGAGTCGACGTACGGCAGGACCTCCTCGGCCAGGTCGGCCAGGAACGAGAACCGCAGGTCCCGGTCCCGGGGCTGCGCCACCACCAGGAGCCTGGGCTCCTCGCGGTCGGTGCCGACGAGCGCCCCGAGCGGCGCACCCGCCTCGCCGGCGGTCGTCAGGGGGACGAGGACGAGCGGCCGCGCGGACACGCGCCGATGGCGGACCGTCGCCAACGGCTGGGCGCGGCCCGACTCGACGGCCTCCATCCGGGCCAGAGCGGAGATCAGCGACATACGGGGGCCTCCTCGGCCGTGACGCGCGGAAGCCGGGTCGGCGGGTTCACTCGGCCGCCTCCCGCGGCAGGCGCGCGGGTGCGGCGGCCAGCGCCTCCTGGCGCAGCGCCCGCGCCCGGCGCAGGGCCGCCACCGCCGGATCGTCCGGGTCCCCGGCCTCGCCGCGCGCCGCCGCCAGGACCGCGCCGACCGTCGTGAGGCCGCCCAGCTCACCCCGTACCGAACGCCCCAGGGTCTCCACCGCGCCCGCGTCCCGGGCCCGCGACCTGCAGTGGAAGGCCAGCTCGCAGGCGGCCAGGCACTCCGGCGCGTACGCGTGGGGCACGGACTCCACGGCCTCCGTCAGCTCCGCAGCCGAGCACCCCGCCACATCGAAGGTGGTGCCCTCCGGCAGCGCGTCCGCGATCTCCTCGATCCGGGTCAGCCGGGCGAGCTGCCGCCGGGTCACCGACCGCTGCTTGCGCACGTCCACCACCGAGGCCGTCGGCACGTTCGAGAAGTCCTTCGGGCAGACGAGGACCACCGAGTGCGCGACCAGCGCGCCTTCGGTCACCGCCGCCGTCCGTTCCAGCGCGAGCACGTACACGGCGGCCTGCCGGGCCGCCGCGCCCACCTTCGACGCGTCGGCCGCGCCGTCGATCATCGGGAAGGACTTGATCTCGACGACCGTCCACCGCCCTTCGGGGTCGACCACCACCGCGTCCGGCTCCAGATAGACCGGGGAGCCGGCCACCTCAAGGGCGAGCAGCGGGTGGCCGAGCAGCGACCACGTCCCGGCCCCGGTGGCCTCCCGCAGCGCGAGCGCCGTACGGGCCGTCCGCCCCTGGGGTCCCGCCGCCGCCAGATCGGGCACGGAGACCGCGCCGGGCTCCTCGACGCCGAGCAGCCGCAGCAGCTCACGGCCGCCGTCCGCCTTGACCTTCGCCTCGAAGGAGTTGCCCCGCATGATCGCGAACTGCGACTGGCCGAACGGCGCGGGGGAGCCCAGCTTCGACGCGAGCGCCGCCTTGTCGACCCCGGCGCCGTCGAGCAACGCCCGCCGTCGGCAGCCCGGATTGGCGGCGAGCGCCGCGAGCGCCCGCGCGTCCAGGGCGCGTGGCGCCGTGTCCGGTCCACGCAGATCGGCCAGAGCCTGCCGAAGTGTCGTCTGTGCCGGTCGTGGCAGACCGCTGTCCAGGGATGCGCTCACCCGCGGAAGTCTCGCATCCACCACTGACAACCGTCCCGAGGTCGCCCGGACGTCACCCGGAATTCGCGTGGGCGATGATGGGAGAGGCACGCCCGCACCGTGAACCACACCCCTGGAGAGTCCTTCCCATGGCACCGCGCATCCTGCTCGCCCGGCACGGCCAGACCGAGTGGTCGCTTCTCGGCCGGCACACCGGCAGGACCGACATCCCCCTGCTCGACGAGGGGCGGCGCGGCGCGAAGCTGCTCGGTGAGCGCCTGCACCGCGGTCCCTGGCAGGGGCTGCCCGGCGTGGAGGTGCGCACCAGCCCGCTGGTCCGCGCGAGCGAGACCTGCGACCTCGCGGGCTTCGGCGACCGCGCCGAGCCGTGGGACGCGCTGATGGAGTGGGACTACGGGGCGTACGAGGGGATGACCCCGTCCGAGATCCAGGCCGTCCAGCCCGGCTGGTTCATCTGGCGGGACGGCGTCCCCGACGGAGAGACCCTGGCGCAGCTGTCGGACCGCGCCGACGAGATCGTGAACTGGGCCCACTCGGCCGACCGTGACGTGCTGGTCTTCGCGCACGGGCACATCCTGCGCTCGATCGGCGCGCGCTGGCTCGGCGAGGACGTCTCGTTCGCCTCCCGCATCCGCCTCGACCCGACGAGCCTCTCGGTCCTGGGCTGGGCGTACGGCGCCCCGGCGATCGAGCGCTGGAACGACACGGGCCACCTGGAGTAGAGCGCCCCCGCGTACGCGGTCAGTGCGCGGTCAGTACGCGGCGAGGACCCGGCTCGTCTCGGCGAGCATCACGCGGATCCGGGCCGAGGCGATGCCGTCGAGGGACTCCACGACGCGCTTCGCCTCCGCCGCCGCCTCGTCCGGGCGCCCGGCGTGCGCCAGGTCCTTGGCCAGGTGGGCGCGGTAGAGCGCGAGGTTCCGGGCGAAGTACGGATTCTGCAGAACCGTCGCCCGGTGGGCGTGGCGGGCGGCGCGGCCCCAGTCGCCGAGGGCAGCCCAGCACTGGGCCTCCAGGGCCTCCCGCTCCGGCTCGCCGAAGAACGACATCCACTCGGGGTCGCCGTCGGACGGCCCCCGGTCGAACTGCCCGTGGGCCCGGCCGAGGGCCTGCTCGCAGGCGGACCGGTCACCGAGCCCCGCCCACGCCCCGGCCTCCCGCAGCGAGAGCAGCGAGAGCAGCCGGGCCGAGTCGAGGGGCTGCGCGGCCCGCAGCCCCGCCTGCGCCGCCCGGACCGCCTCGCGGTACTTGCCGGTGTCCCGGGCCAGGAACGACGTGTTGCAGAAGGCGTGCGCCTCCAGGGCCGCGTTCCCCGAGACCCGCGCGGTGGCGAGGGCCTCGGCGTAGTGCGAGCGGGCGTCCTCGTGGCGGCCCGAGTCGTGGGCGAGCCAGCCGACGGAGAGGGACAGCTCGCCCGCGCCCGCGTGCAGCCGGTCCTCGGTGGAGCGGCGGGTCATGGTGCCCGTGTCGAGCAGCGCGTACGCGGTACGGAGCGGCTGCGCGGCCACCTTGTAGAGCCCGTCGGCGCCGTGCCGGTCGTCGAGCAGACGGATCTGCCGCACGGCCTCCTCGACGGCCCGGACCTCGGCCTCGCCGATCCTGTGGCTGCCGCGGGGGGCGGGGATCGCGACGGCGGGGCCGCCGAGTCCCAGCGAGGCGGCCGCCAGGGTGGCGGAGCCGCTCGTCATGAATGCGCGACGCAGCACGTCGCTCTCCTCATCGTTCCGGGTCGAGATCGCGGCGGGAGGCGGAGCCCCGGCGGGGGCGGCCTGCCGCCGGCCGCGTACCGATTCCCGCGCGGAGAAACCCAGGTCGGAGAGGCCGAGTCCGGGGAACATGTGCAGGAAGACCCGCTCGTACGCGTAGTTGGGGCAGCGGATCTCGCCCGCTTCCACGCGCCCGATGTAGCGGGCGTCGCACGCGACCTGTTCGCCGATCTCCCGCGCCGCCCGGCGGACAGCCGCGGCGAACTCCGCCGGCGAGTGCTGTCCGCGGAGCCGGCGGAAGGCGAGATTGGGAACTGCCCGTGACATCGCCATGGCCGAGCCCTCTCCTGGTGCTGCCGGGTGGTCCGGCGGCAAGAACGTACCTGCTGTGACTGGATGCGTACGCTGAGTTTGGCTACAAATCGGATATCTCGCCTGCGATCTGCCATGAACTGCCATCCTTTGCAGCGGCATGGCGCCGTAGCCGTTGACGCGCACGGGCGTTGAACCGTAAGGGAGAGACGGAACGTGTCTCCTCTGGAGCGAGGAGGGGTCCCATGTCGGAGATCGGTTCGCAGTCGGCCACGTGGCACGCGCCCGCCCCGGACGGCGCCACCCCCCAGCCCCCCGCGGAGCCCTGGGACCTGGTGACCGTGCCGGTCCGGCAGGGCCTGGAGGCCGTCGACATCCTGCGCCGCGGCAGCGCCCCGGCGGTCGGTCCGGTCGTGCACGACGGGGCCTGCGACACCCTCGGCTTCCTGGTCCCGCCGGGCACGGCCGCGGCCTGGGACATGCCGGGCAGCGCGTGTACGCGGACCTCGGGGCGCGGCCTCCGCCTCCCCGAGCTGCCGGAACTCCCCGAACCGACCGGCGACACCCCCCGCCCCGCCGGCTGGCTGCTGCCGCCCGGCGACAACGACTCCGTCACCGACCCCGTGGTCCTGCGCGAGGCGCTCGGCGAGGCGGCCCGGCTCATCGAGGCGGCCGACGGCTGTCACTGACCCCTGGCCGACGGCTGTCGCCGAACCCCTGGCCGACGGCTGTCGCCGAACCCCTGGCCGACGGCTGTCGCCGAACCCCTGGCCGACGGCTGTCACCGACCCCTGGCGGAGGCTGCCGCTGACTTCCGAGCCACCGCGGCGGCCACTGACCCCTCCAGGGCGTCCAGCCCCGATAATGGGCTCGTGGCCAGGAACAAGCAGCGTGACCGGGCGGCGTCCGCCGCCGTCGTCGAGACCGTCGACGGCGGGCTCGCCGAACTCGTACCCGACCGGGAACGCCCGCGCGCCTGGACGCTGCTCATCGACGGCGCCCCGCAGTCGCACGTCGACCTCGACGACCCGGCCCACCTCTCCTTCGAGTACCAGCGACGCCTCGGCCACATCGCCGACCTCGCCGCCCCGCCGAACCGGCCGCTCCAGGTCGTGCACCTCGGCGGCGGCGCCTTCACCCTCGCCCGGTACGTCGCCGCGACCCGCCCCCGCTCCACCCAGCAGATCGTCGAACTCGACGGACCCCTGGTCCAGTTCGTCCGCCGTGAGCTGCCCCTCGACGCCGGGGCCCGCATCCGCGTCCGCTCCACCGACGCCCGCGCCGGACTCGCCAAGGTGCAGGACGGCTGGGCGGACCTCGTCATCGCCGACGTCTTCAGCGGCGCCCGCACCCCCGCGCATCTGACCAGCGTCGAGTTCCTCGGCGAAGTCCGACGGGTCCTGAGCCCCGGCGGCTTCTACGCGGCGAACCTCGCCGACGGCCCGCCGCTGACCCATCTGCGCGGCCAGATCGCCACGGCCGCCGCCGTCTTCCCCGAACTGGCGCTGACCGCCGACCCCACGGTGCTGCGCGGCCGCCGCTTCGGCAACGCGGTGCTGCTCGCCTCCGACCGCGCACTGCCCGTGGCCGAACTGACCCGCCGGGTCGCCACCGACCCGCACCCGGGCCGGGTGGAGCACGGCCGCGAGCTCGCCGACTTCGCCGGCGGGGCCGCCCCGGTCACCGACGCGAGCGCCAAGCCCTCACCCGTACCGCCCGCGTCCGTCTTCCGCTGAGCCGGAGACTCAGGACTGCCGGTCCTCGATCTCCACGCGCGGCGCGCTGTCGTGCCACAGGCAGAACACCGACAGCTCGCGGCCGTCCCTGGTGAAGGTGACCCGGATCCAGGTCGGCTGCTTCCACACCTGCATCTGCCAGCCGGACGCGGGCGTCGCCGAGACCAGTTCGGCCGAGGTCTCGCCGAGGTCGAAGGTGACCCGGCCGCCGTCGACCGGGTAGCTCTTCACGGAGGACGCGGGAGCGGCCGCACCGGTGGTGGCGGGCGCGGCCGTGGTGGTCGCGGGCGCCGCGGTCGTGGTCCCCGGGCCGTCGGAGGGAGACGAGGAGGGCGTCGAGGAGGGAGCGGCGGAGGTCGTGCTCCGCCCGCCCGGTGTGGTCCTCGGGGACGGCGGCGCCGAGGACGCGGGGGTCTCGGGCCGGCGCGTCGACGAGGCCAGCGGATCGCTGCCGGACGTCTCCGGTACGTCCTCTCCGGCGCCGACCGGGAGGGGCAGCGCGCGCGGGGGGTCGTAGACCGTGCCGGACAGCACCGTGTGCACTCCCCACCAGGACAGCGTGACCGCCGCGCCGGTGGCGAGCGACCAGGCCAGGGCGTGAACGAGTCCTCTTCGCACCGGGACATAGTGCACCACCCCGTGAGGCTTCGGATCGGAGGGTGCGCATTGCTCACCCGTTCCCCCGAATGGCGTACGGTGCGGCCCATGGCAAGTGTGCTCGTGGTCGAGGACGACCAGTTCGTGCGCTCCGCCCTCATCCGCCAGCTCTCCGAGGCCTCCCACACGGTACGGAGCGTCGGTACGGCTCTGGAGGCGTTGCGCGAGGTCGCCCATTTCCGCTTCGACGTGGTCGTCCTGGACCTTGGACTGCCCGACCTGGACGGGTCCGAGGCGCTCAAGATGCTGCGCGGGATCACCGACGTACCGGTGATCATCGCGACCGCCCGGGACGACGAGGCCGAGATCGTACGGCTCCTGCACGCCGGCGCGGACGACTACCTCGTGAAGCCCTTCTCGGTGGACCACCTCTCCGCCCGCATGGCCGCCGTCCTGCGCAGGGCCCGCTCCACCGGGGGCGAGGCGCCCCCGTCCCGGGTCCTCCAGGTCGGCGGGCTCGTCGTCGACCCGCTGCGCCGTCAGGCGGAGCTGGACGGGACGCCGCTGGACCTCACCCGGCGCGAGTTCGACCTGCTCGCCTTCCTCGCCGGGCGGCCCGGTGTGGTCGTACCGCGCAAGGAACTGCTCGCCGAGGTGTGGCAGCAGTCCTACGGGGACGATCAGACCATCGACGTCCATCTCTCCTGGCTGCGGCGGAAACTGGGCGAAACGGCCGCCAGGCCCCGCTACCTGCACACCCTGCGCGGGGTCGGCGTGAAGCTGGAGCCGCCCCGGGAGCCGCAGCCGTGAGGTGGGCGCTCGTCAAGGTGTCGCTGGCCGTCACCGCCATGGTCGTCGTCGCCTTCGCCGTACCCCTCGGGCTCGTCGTCAAGGAGATGGCCCGCGACAGGGCCTTCTCCAACGCCGAACGGCGGGCCGCCGGGCTCGCCCCCGTCCTCGCGATCACCACCGACCGCCAGGAGCTGGACAAGGCCGTCGCCACGACCGAGGACGGGGCCGCCGGGCGGCTCGCCGTCCACGTGCCCGCCGAGGACTCGGGCGGCACCGCCATGGAGATCGGCACCCGCAGAGCCGACGAGGAGGAGCTCGCCGCGACCCGCCGGCTCGGCCGGGCCTCCATCGCCGAGGTGCCGGGCGGCTTCGCGCTGCTCCAGCCCACCGCGCTCAGCAGCGGCCAGGTCGCCGTCGTCGAACTCTTCGTCCCCGAGGGCGAGGTCACCAATGGTGTCGCCACCGCCTGGCTCGTCCTCGCCGGCGTCGGCATCGCGCTGATCGTCGGCTCCGTCGCCGTCGCCGACCGGCTCGGCGTCCGTATGGTCCGGCCTGCCCAGCGGCTCGCGGGCGCCGCCCACGACCTCGGCGAGGGCCGGCTCGGCGCACGGGTGCCCGAGGAGGGCCCGCCGGAGCTCAAGTCGGCGGCCGTCGCATTCAACTCGATGGCCGACCAGGTCGTCCAGCTCCTCGCCAACGAGCGCGAGCTCGCCGCCGACCTCTCCCACCGGCTCCGCACCCCGCTGACGGTGCTGCGGCTCAACGCGGCCTCGCTCGGCTCCGGACCCGCCGCCGAGCAGACCAGGGCCGCCGTCGAACAGCTGGAGCGCGAGGTCGACATCATCATCCGTACGGCCCGGGACGCGAAGCCGCAGACCCAGGCGACCGGGCCCGGCGCCGGCTGCGATGCCGCCGAGGTGGTCCGCGAGCGGATGGACTTCTGGTCGGCGCTCGCGGAGGACGAGGGCCGGCGGGTCCGGGTCGCGGGCGTCGAGCGTCCCGTACGCATCCCGGTGGCCCGCCCCGAACTCGTCGCCGCCCTCGACGCCCTGCTCGGCAACGTCTTCCGGCACACCGCCGAGGGCACCGCGTTCTCCATCGACGTCCACAACGGCGACGACGCCGTCATCGTCCTGGTCTCCGACGCGGGCGCCGGCATCGCCGACCCCACCGCAGCCTTGGCCCGCGGCAACAGCGGCGGCCGGCCCGGCTCGACCGGCCTCGGCCTGGACATCGTGCGGCGCATGGCGGAAGCCACCGGGGGAGACGTCGCCATCGGACACTCCGTGCTCGGCGGCACCGAGGTCCGCGTCTGGATCGGGCTCGACGGACGCCGCTCGGGCACCGCGGCGGCCCGCCGCGGCCACCGCCCGGCCCGCCGCCGGCGCGGCGGCACGGGCACCCGCCGGGCCGCCGACGCCCAGGGCCTGTCCGGCGGCTCAGGGTCGGGCAGGCCCTGAGCCGTACGGGGCGCGGAGCGGCCGAACCTTTCGTGGTTCCGATGCCTTCCTTAAGCGGGGCCTAAGAATCCCAACCCCGAGCCCATCGCGGGCATTTGTCCGCTTCCCAGTCGCTAACGTGCTGCCGCACCCCACCCCCACACCCCGGCACACAGAGGCAGGCACCCGATGGGCACCAGTTCGCACCGGCGCAGGGCGAGCACCAGGACCAAGGTCGTCGGAGCCGTCGTCGCGGCGGCGATCGCCGGCGGCACCGCCTTCGCGCTCGGCGGTACGGCGCAGGCCGCCGCCGTCGGCGCCGCGTACACCCGGACCAGCTCCTGGACCGGCGGCTACACCGGCCAGTACGTCGTCACCAACGAGACGACCACCGCCCAGTCCGGCTGGACCCTGGAGTTCGACCTGCCGGCGGGGACGACCGTCGGCTCCCTCTGGAACGGCGAGTACACCGTCTCCGGCGGCCACGTCACCGTGAAGCCCGCGAGCTGGAACAAGGAGCTCGCGCCCGGCCAGTCCGTCACCGTCGGCTTCGTGACCTCCGCCGCGGGCGCGGCCGGCGACCCGACCGGCTGCCTCATCAACAAGTCCGCCTGCTCCGCCGGAGGCCCCGCCCCCACCCCGAGCGGCCGCCCCACCGATCAGCCCACCGCGACCGCCTCCCCGAAGCCGACGGCCACGGCGACCACCTCCCCGAAGCCGACCGCCACCGCCACCGCCACGGCGACGGCCACCGCGACCGTGAAGCCGACCCCCACGGCGACGGCCACCTCGACCACCCCGACGCCGACCCCCACCGCGACCGGCGCCCCCGCCTCCGCCGCCACGTACGCCCCGTACGTCGACACCTCGCTCTACCCGACGTACGACCTGCTCGCGACCGCCGACGCCACCGGCGTGAAGGAGTTCAACCTCGCCTTCATCACCTCCGGCGGCTCCTGCGCCCCCCTCTGGGGCGGGGTCACCGACCTGGCGAACGACAAGGTCGCGGCCCAGATCGGCGCCCTGCGCGCCAAGGGCGGTGACGTCCGGGTCTCCTTCGGCGGCGCCGCCGGCCACGAGCTCGCCCTGAACTGCTCCTCGTCCTCGGCGCTCGCCGCCGCGTACGGCAAGGTCATCGACCAGTACAAGCTGACGAAGGTCGACTTCGACGTCGAGGGCGCGGCCCTGCCGGACACGGCCGCCAACACCCGCCGCTCCCAGGCGATCGCCCAGCTCCAGCGGACCCACCCGGGCCTCAACGTCTCCTTCACGCTGCCGGTCATGCCCGAGGGGCTGACGCAGCCGGGCGTGGCCCTGCTCGCCGACGCGAAGAAGAACGGGGTCCGCGTCGACGCCGTCAACATCATGGCGATGGACTACGGCCCGGCGTACAGCGCGGACATGGGCACGTACGCGATCCAGGCCGCGACCGCGACCCAGGCCCAGGTCAAGGGCGTCCTCGGGCTCTCCGACGCGGCCGCCTGGAAGGCCGTCGCCGTCACCCCGATGATCGGCGTCAACGACGTCGTCAGCGAGATCTTCACGGTCGCCGACGCGACGCAGCTCGTCGACTTCGCGCGGTCGAAGGGGATCGGATGGCTCTCGATGTGGTCCTCGACCCGTGACAAGCAGTGCGCGGCCGGCGCCGTGAACTACGCCGACGCCACCTGCTCCTCGATCCTCCAGCAGCCGCTGGCCTTCACGAAGGCCTTCGCCGCTTACAAGTAGGCCGCCAAGCAGGCCGGCCGAGCAGGCCGCCCCCGTCCCCCCACAGCGCGCGCCCCGGCCGAGAGACCCCACCCCGGCCGGGGCGCGCTTCGCTGTCCGTACCGGTCAGGCCTTCGAGGCCCGCCACTCGTCGGCGTAGTCGTTGAAGATCGCCCGCAGGTGGTGGCCGATCTTCAGGTAGTCCAGGTCGTCGAGGTTGGCCAGGGAGACGCGGACGGACCCCTCGGGGCCGTCGAAGCCGCCGCCGTTGAGGAGGACGACGCTGGTCTGCTCGGCCAGCCGGGCCGGGAGTCGGCGACGAGCCGGTCGATGAACCGGATCTTCTCGGGCTCCAGGGACAGCGTGCCGTACCGCTTGCTCAGCCGGTCCTTCTCGGCCCGCGGCAGGTTCGCGATCATCTCGCGGCGTGCATCACGCCGCCCACGATGTGCCGTCCGAACAGCGCGAGCACGACGAGCAGCGGCAGTGTCCCGAGCAGCGCCCCCGCCATCACCACCGACTGATCCGGTACCGTCCCCCGCCCCAGGCCCGTGAGCGCCACCTGCACCGTCGGGTTGCCGGTCTGCGTCAGGGCCAGGACCGGCCAGAAGAAGTCGTTCCAGGCCGCGACGAACGACAGCATCCCGAGGACCGCCATCGCCGGGCGCGCCGCCGGCAGCACCACGTGCCACACCGTCCGCAGGGTCCCCGCCCCGTCCATCCGGGCGGCTTCGAGCACCTCGGTCGGCAGCGCCCGCCGCAGGTGCTGGCGCATGAAGAAGACCCCGAAGGCGGAGACCAGCGAGGGCAGGATCACCGCCTGGAGCTCGTCCGTCCAGCGCAGCCGCGCGATCAGCAGATAGAGCGGGACGACCCCGAGCTGCGGCGGGATCAGCATCGTCCCGGCCACGAGCAGGAGCAGCGTGCCCCGGAAGCGGAACCGCAGCTTGGCGAAGGCGAAGCCGGCGAGCGTCGAGAAGAGCACCGTCCCCGCCGCGACCGTCCCGGCGACCAGCGCGGTGTTCACCAGGGCCTCGCCGAGCCGGGCGTCGGTCCAGGCGATCTCCAGGTTCCGCGGCAGGTTCCGCCCGAACCGGAACGGCGGCGGGGTGGCCGCGAGCCGCGTACTGGTCCGCGAGGCGGCGATCGCCGTCCACAGCAGGGGAAAGAGGGAGACGGCCGCGAAGAACGCGAGCAGCGCGTACGTACCCCAGCCGGCCCGCTCCGTCCTCATACGGCGGACCCCCGGCGGCGCGCGAGCCCGTCGCGCAGGAGCCGTACGGCCCCGAAGAGCACGACCAGGAGGACGAGCATCGCCCAGGCGATGGCCGCGGCCCGCCCCAGATGGAGGTTCACCCAGCCCTGCTCGTACAGATAGAGCCCGAGCGTCTGGAACTGGTGATCGGCGCCACCGGAGGCCCCGGCCCCGCTCCCGAACAGCAGCGGCTCACCGAAGAGCTGGGTCGCGCCGATCGTCGAGACCAGTGCCGTGAAGGCGATCGCGGGCCGCAGCCCCGGCAGCGTCACGTGCCGGAACTGCCGCCACCGCGACGCCCCGTCGAGCGCCGCCGCCTCGTACAGCTCGCGCGGGATCGTCTGCATCGCCGCCAGATAGATCAGCGCGTTGTAGCCGGTCCAGCGCCAGACGACGATCGACGACACCGCGAGCTTCGACGCCCACGGGCCGTTCTGCCAGTCCACCGGGGGCAGCCCGACCGCACCCAGGGCCCAGTTGGCCATCCCGTGGTCCCGCCCGTAGAACAGCGCGAAGACCAGGGTCGCGGCGGCGACCGAGGTGGCGTACGGCGCGAGCGCCACGACCCGCAAGAAGCCCCGGGCCCGCAGCCGCACATCGAGCAGATGCGCCACACCGAGCGCGAGCAGCAGCTGCGGGACGGTGGAGAGGACCCCGATGACGACGGTGTTCCCGAGGGCGTTCCAGAAGAACGCGTCGTCGAGCAGCCGGGCGTAGTTGTGCACCCCCACCCACTCCGCCTCGGCGGGTGCGGTCAGTTCCACCCGGTGCAGCGAGGTCCAGGCCGTCGCGAGCAGCGGGAAGACCCCGAAGGCGCCGAAGAAGACGAAGAACGGCGCGACCAGCGCGTACGGGGCCCAGCGCGAACCGACGGGAGTACGACGACCACGCCCCACCACCCGCGATGAGGTCTCGGCGCCCCTCCGCCCGGGCTCCGTCCGCTCCGGCGGCGTCCGTGTCTCGGTCATCGCGGGCTCACCGGTCCAGCGCGTTGTCGATCGCCTTCATCGCCGCCCGCCAGGCCGCATCCGGCGAGCGGCCGGTCTGGTCGACCTGGAGCATGCCGACGTCGGCCAGGGTCTGGGCGACGAGGGCGTCCTTCGGGCCGGCCGGGGCCCGCGGGACGCCCCGGGCCGCCGCCGCGAAGATCGCGCCGACGGGGGCGTCGCCGAAGTACGGGTGCCGGGCGTCCGCGACCGCCGGGAGCGCGTACGCGGCCGAGGCGCTCGGGAAGCTGCCGCGCCGCTCGAAGAGCACCGCCTGCTGGGCCGGCGCCGTCAGCCAGGCCGCGAGCCGGGCCGCCTCGGCGCGGTGCCGCCCGGCGGACGGCACGACGAGGAACGAGCCGCCCCAGCTGCCCGGCCGGGGCGCCGCCGCCACGTCCCACCGGCCCCGCCCCGCCGGGCCCGCCTTGTCCTGGATGTAGCCGAGCATCCAGGCCGGGCAGGCGACCGTCGCGAACGCGCCGTTCGCGAAGGCCTGGTCCCAGCCGGGGGTGAACTGCTGGAGCCGGGCGGTGAGACCCTGCCGGGCGAACGCGGCGGCGAGGTCCCAGGCCTCCCGTACGGCGGGGTTGACCGCCACGATCAGTTCCCCGCGCTCGTCGTAGTAGCGGCGCGCCGCGCTGCCCGTCACCGCCGCCATCACCCCGGACGCGGAGTCGGTGAACGCCGTGCCCTCCGGGGCCCGCTCACGGTAACGGACCCCGGCCGCCAGGTACTTGCGCCAGTCCCCGGCCCACAGCCGCCCCACCGCGCCCCGCTCGGTCGGCAGCCCGGCCCGCGCGAAGAGGTCCTTGCGGTAGCAGACGGCCTGCGGCCCGATGTCGGTGCCGAGCGCGAGCGTCCGCCCGTCGGGGGCGGTGCCCTGCGCCCACTTCCACGGCAGGAACGCGGCCCGGTCGACGCCCGGCGCCGAGCCGAGCTCGTCGAGCCGGCCCGCCTGCGTGGCGAGCACCTCGGCGATGTTGCCGACCTCGACGGCCTGGACGTCGGCGAGCCCGGATCCGGCGGTGAGGTGGGTGAGCAGCTGCGGGTAGTAGACGTCGTTGCGCGTGAGGGAGGTCTGCCGGACCGCGATGTCCGGATGGAGCCGCATGTACATGTCGTAGAGCCCGGCCTCCTGGAGGCCGAACGTGCCGAACACCCCGACGGTCAGCGTGATCCGCCGCCCGCTCCCGTCGACCGGCTCCCGCACCGGGACGCCGGGCGAGGGCGGCGGTACGGGGTCGGTCGCGCAGCCGCCGGAGAGCGCCGCGGACAGCAGGAGGGCGAGGGCGAGCGGGACGACGGGCCCGCTCCTCCTCCTGCTCCACATGGGCCCCGACCGTAGTGCGGCCCGGCACCGGCGGCGGGGGACAGCTCGCCGGTCCGCACGGAATCCACCGCCCGCACCACTCGTCCGGCGGCAGCGGCACCGACCCGTACCCGCCGCCTTCACTCGCGAAGGCGCGAACTGCTCCTGAGCGCACACGAAAACGACCGAGGCCCCGGTTCTTTCGAACCGGGGCCTCGGCCTTCAGGGTGAGTAACGGGACTCGAACCCGCGACATCCTGGACCACAACCAGGTGCTCTACCATCTGAGCTATACCCACCATGACCGGGAATTTTTCTGGGTTTCCCCGACCGGCCGAGAAGAAGTCTACAGGGTCCTGGGGGGTGCTCGCGCCCGCATTGATTCCGGACGCGAGCGACCCCGTGCGGACGGGGTCTACGACGTGTCTACGACGGGGTCCGCTCCGTGGGCGCGGCGTGGCGGGCGGCGATCCGCTTCGCGGTCTCCGAGTCCGGGCCGGGCTGCGGGACGAAGACCGCCTCGCGGTAGTAGCGGAGCTCCGTGATGGAATCGCGGATGTCGGCGAGCGCCCGGTGGTTGCCGTTCTTCTCCGGACTGTTGAAGTACGCCCTCGGGTACCAGCGGCGCGCCAGCTCCTTGACCGAGGACACATCGACGATCCGGTAGTGCAGGTGGCTCTCCAGGGCAGGCATGTCCCTGGCGAGGAAGCCGCGGTCCGTGGAGACCGAGTTCCCGCACAGCGGCGCCTTGCCGGGTTCCTTGACGTGCTCGCGGATGTACGCGAGGACCTGGGCCTCCGCGTCGGCGAGCGTGGTGCCGCCGGCGAGCTCGTCGAGCAGTCCCGAGGACGTGTGCATCTGGCGCACGATCTCGGGCATGGTCTCCAGGGCCGCGTCCGGCGGGCGGATCACGATGTCCACCCCGTCGCCGAGCACGTTCAGTTCCGAGTCGGTGACCAGTGCGGCCACCTCGATGAGTGCGTCGTCCGTCAGCGAGAGCCCGGTCATCTCGCAGTCGATCCACACCATGCGATCGTTCATGCGTCCACCTTAGGGGGAGGCATTGGCGGACGAGCTCAAGACCGCGCTGCCCGACAGCGCGGACGTTCCGCTGGTCGAGCACGTGGTGCGGGGCAATCCCGCGA